>JASFLR010000617.1:0-3003 GCA_050117995.1 Anaerolineae bacterium | reverse complement strand
CGAGATAAGGGTCGTTACCGGCTTGGTTGTGGAGGCCAGGACACTGACCTGGTCTTCGTCCACGATCTGCTTGGCTCTGACGATATAGCGATAGGGCCGGTCTCCAGCATAGACTGTCACTTCGTCGCCCAGCTCCAGATCATCCAGGTGGCGGAAGATCTCGCCATAGATGTCATTGTGCGCCGACAGCACCATGTTACCCCGTTCGCCAGGATCGACGCCATTCAAATAGTGCCCCACGCCCAGCTTTAGTTGTTCCGGCCTATCTCCCTCGACGATCAGGGCATCTACCTCGATGGCGGGGATCACGATACGGGTTGGCGCTTCTGGCCCGGGAGTGGGGATAGGAACGGAAAGGGGTTCTTCTCCTTCGACCAGGCCGCGCAGATGCGACGGTATACTCCCGCTGTCTTCAGGAGGGGTGTGCCCCCCGGGCAGGATGGCCATCGCTGCAGCCGTTGGTTCTTCGGTTGGTGTAAGGGGCAAGGCGCCGGCTTCTGCATAGTCGTCGTTGAGCTCGCGGATATTTAGAAACGAGACAACCAGTACAGCCACTAGTCCGAGTAGTGCGCCTACCTCCAGGACCAATAATGTCCTGTCGCGCAGGCGCCCGAGACGGCTGCGGGCCTGGCGTTTTTTCTGCTTCTTTCGGCCTTTGCGCCCAACTGGCTCGACCTCAAAGGGGCGGATGCCCGTCAAGTCCCGCTCAGGCAATGCGCCATCAGCCTCAGCGCTCGGGACAAAGGAAGCGAGATCCTCGTGGGGGATGGCTGCCTGTGCCGGCAACCGACCGAGCTGGCCCAGCCGGCGTACCCGCTCTGCACGGGCTTCCCGCCGCTTGACTATGAGGAGTTGCTCAAGCTCTTCTATTGTCAGATCATCTACTGTGCGACGATCGGGCACTTGTGCCAACGTCCCTTCTTACGTGAAAATCGACTAGCGGGTCGCTATGATACGCGCTCGGTTTGCCATAAATACCCTTTGATTATACTCGAGTCTCGTACTCTAGTCAAGATTTGAGCCCCTTAGCCGCTGACGAACCATAGTGCTGAGCCTGGATATTTCCTCTATCTGCAGCACAGAGGCCAGCCCCAGATAGGCCAGGATACCCATGCCACCTGGAAGTATCACGGCAAGCAATTGTCCCGGCAAGCCGTCCAGGCCTCCAAATCGATCGGTGGCACTCAGCAGGAGGGTGATTAGCGCCGCCATTACTGCGGAGGCGGTCAGTGCCTTGGCTACTGTCGTCCCCAGCCGCTGGTCCGACATATCGCCAATGCGGCGCCAAGTGAGGACCAGCATGGTAGTGGCATGGCTAAAATGCTTGGCCGAATCAGCCAGAACCAGGCCCAGCATCCCCATTGGCTTGCGCAACGCCAGCGCCACCGCCAGATAGACAACCACACTCAAAACTCCAACCAGGGCTGGGGTCAGGGTATCCTGACGGGCGTAGAATGCGTAGTTGAGGGGCCAGTCAATGGCGGCAAAGACCAGGCCAGCCAAGTAGTAGCGTAGCGCCCATGCAGTCCAAAACGTATCCCGCGCTGTGAACCGGCCATGCTCGAAGAGCAGCGAGGTGATCGGCTCTGCCAGCACTAGCAATCCCAGCGTTGCGGGCACGATTAGCACCAACACCAGCCGAATACCCAGGCCTAGCGTTCTGCGAAAGCCCTCGCTGTCGCCAGCAGCGCTCAGCCGTGAGAGCGTGGGCAGCACTGCGAGGCTAATCGCGACTGCTACCATGCCGTGCGGTAGTTGGATCAATGTCGTCGCCCGGTCCATCCAGGCGATACTGCTCTCGCCGGTGGCCGACGCCAGCCGTTGGTCTATGGCCACCTGTATGTTGCTCACGACGAGGCCCAAGGCGATTGGCAAGTAGAGCACCAGGATGCGGCGCAAGGCCGGGTTGGACAGTTCCAGCCTGAAGCGAAATCGCACGTCGCGCAAGGCGGGAATCTGGATAAGCAATTGCAGCACTGAGCCCAGGAGCACGCCGACTGCCAAGCTATAGGCGTCCATGCGACCGGCCAGGAGGGGGGCGGCGATGATGATCCCCAGGTTAAAGACTGCGGCAGCAAAGGCAGGGTAGGCGAAGCGCTGGAGCGTGTAGAGCAAGCCGGTCACCACACCCGAGAGGCCAAACATGAGCACTGCCGGGGTCAGGATGCGCAGCATGCGCGCCAGTGCAGCCTGCAGCTCTGGCTCAAAGCCGCCGCCCAATAGCCAGGCTACCTGAGGGGCCAGGGCCTCAAGCAGCAGCACCAGCGCAGCCAGCACAATTGCCAACAAGCTCGCCACGCGGCTGAACAGGGCCCAGAGGGCGGCCTTCCCCTGTTGCTCACTTACCTGGCTGAAAACCGGCACCAGGGCAGCACTGAGCATGCCGCCTACAAGGAGTTCGTAGATCATTTTGGGCACTTTGGTGGCGATGCCAAAGGCACTCACCAGACCAGTGGCTCCAAAGAGGTAGGCGATGAGCTGCTCGCGGAACAGCCCGAGGACGCGACTGGCAATGCTGCCCAGGGCAATCAGGCTGGCAGCATGGGCGATACTGGGCTGCGCGGTACTCTCGGGTGTCGTAATTTCGCTCACGAAGGATCAGGACTCGATTACTGAATGATGACGGTTACCCGGCAAGGTTGCGGGTAGTTGCCTGTCTGATCTACCACCACCAGCCGCAGCGTATAGGTGCCGGCAGGATATGCGCCGCCGTTGAATGTCTCCAATACACCGCCGCTGACTGGATTCTCGTGCAGGGTACCAACCACCGTCCATTCGTGGTCCTTGGGGCTGCTACCGGGGCCTACTTCTACTTTGTAGTACTGAAAGTTGGCGATGTTGGCCGTACCGCGCACGGTAACATTGCCCTGTATAATCTGATTTACGCCCGGCGAGGTGATTCGCACATTCGGATTTGGGCAGGAGGGCACACTAACCACGGGTGTTTCGGTAGCGTCCGCGATCGGCGTATCTGTCGGCCTGACGGGCCGGGTGGGGCGCAGC
>JASFLR010000616.1:0-3004 GCA_050117995.1 Anaerolineae bacterium | reverse complement strand
CGGCATCTGACAATATCATACTACCGATCAGTCAAGATGTCAATGCAAAAATCTTGGCGGTGTCCTGTCCGTTTGGGTGGAAAATCTCTCGTGGGGGCCAGCCGAGGGACATGCCGGGCGGTACTGTGCCGGGGCGCCGGGCGGGTCTACTCTCTCACTATTACAATGCTCACAGTAACCTGGGGCCTTCAGGCCTCTCGCATCAGCTCGCAAGCCCGTCTCGGAGCGACAGGCAATACCGGAAGCACATAACGTCCCCGAGACGGCGACTGTGAGCGTCGGTGGAGACTGCTCCATAGGCATGACCGTACACTAGCTGATTGCAGACCCAGTAGCTTGACTTTGCCGAGGCCCTATCGCGCACCGATTGGAACTTGCGTTCGCTGGCAAGTTCTGGCATACTTCTTGTTAGGTTCAGTTCCCTGCCTGTCTGGGTCACGATCCGTAACGAGCTGGCTCGTCCCGGGTTCTGATTACACAGGGGATCTGCATCCTCTTTTGATTCCAACGTCGAAATCAACGGATACGGCTTCCGCTAGGGACGAACAACGCGGTCCCAGTTATCGTCGCGTCGCGTTCCCAGCTGTACCGAAATCATGTCAGGGGAGAAGCTATGGCAAACATACAAAATCACAGGGGCGTGATCGGCATCCTGACCGGCGGGGGCGACGTCCCCGGGTTGAATCCCGCGATCCGTGCCGTCACCATCCGTGCCATCCGTGAGGGCTACAAGGTCATCGGCATCCGCCGTGGCTGGAATGGCGCTATCAGCATCGTGCGCGACAAGGATGCCGACAACAGCAACAATTACCAAGTACTGAGCGAAGAGATCGTGAACAAGGCCGGGCGCACCGGAGGTACCTTCCTGCATACCTCCCGCACCCGGCCCAGCCATGTGCCAGCGGACCGGGTACCCGAGCACCTGCAGGATACCTATTCGGATAGCATGAACGACCTCACGTCCGAGGTGCTCAAGAACCTCGATTTCCTGGGCGTGGACTACCTGGTCCCCATAGGCGGCGATGACACGCTGAGCTATGCCGTTCGACTCTACCAGGAGGGTGTTAGGGTGGTGGGCATCCCCAAGACGATGGACAACGACGTGCCCGGCACCGACTACTGCATCGGCTTTAGCACCGCGGTGACCCGAACCATCCAGATCACCAACAACCTCCGCACCTCCGCTGGCTCGCACGAGCGTTTTTTGGTGATCGAGGTCTTTGGCCGCTACGCCGGCTTTACGGCCATGCTGCCCACTATGGCCGGCGCCGCTAATCGCTGCGTCATCCCCGAGTTCGAGTTCGACATCGAGCGCCTGACCGAGCTCCTCTCCGAGGACCGCCACAAGAATCCCAGCCGCTACTCGGTAGTTATCGTGTCCGAGGGCGCCATGTTCAAGGGCGGCGAGATGATCTTCACCGACATGGAGCGGGATGCCTACGGCCACGCCAAGCTGGGCGGCATCGGCGACCTGGTCTCGGTCAAGTTGAAGGAAGTTTCGCCCAAGTTCAACAACGGGCAGCGGGTCAACGTCATCAACCAGAGGCTTAGCTACATGGTGCGCGGCGGCGATCCCGACGCCATCGATTCCATCGTCCCCATGGCCTATGGCAACCTGGCCCTGGACCTGGTCCTGAGCGGGGTGCACGGCCGGTTGGTCGTCCTCCGGAATGGCCGGTACGACAACATGCCCATCGACGTCGTCATCAGCACCAAAAAGCTGATTGACGTCGAAAAGCACTACAACACGGATCGGCTGCGTCCCCAGTACAAGGCTTTTGCCATGCAGCCGCTCTTTATCCTAGCCGACGACTGAAGATAAGCCGGGAACCGTCCCGCATGCTGGGCCACCCGGGACTGCATATCGCCAAGCAAATAGCGCTCCTTCTGGACGACAGTCCAGAAGGAGCGTTGCTGTAGGGTTTCGATAGCTGGTCCGCGTGTGTCATCGATTTGTCATCAGGCTGCTAACCGAGTTTCCTGAGCCGACTGTCTGCGGTAGGCGTGAGGTCTTATTTACACTATTTACATTATCTTAACTTGACAAATTGCAGCCCATTTGGTATACTGAAGTCAGATTGCCACGCGGCAGACCGGCGCTCACCGATTTGTGCGTGCTGTGCCGTGATCCAACCTGCTGGACTTGTAGAGACTCGCTGCGGCCTGCGATTCAAAAAGGAGTTACATATAATGCATCTGTTCAATTCTTCTCGAAGTACACGTGGGTTGACGCTTGGGCTCTTGCTCGTGCTGCTGGCCCTGACGGTTGCTGGCTGTAGCCTCGTTGCGGAACCTGAGGAGGGCAGTGGGGCAGCGGTTGAAACCCCTGACGCGGGCTCAAGTGCGGCCGACGAAAGTGGTACATTGATCATGTCTGTGTTGACCGTACCAGCCGGCCAGGCGGGCTCGTTTACGTTTACCGGTGTGCCATCGGGGACCATATCGGTCGAGAACACGCTGGTTGTTGCGGACCTAGCGCCGGGCACTTACACGACGACTCAGGTCGATCCTGCGCCCGACTTTGATCTTACTGCTGTCGAGTGCGATGACGGCGACAGCGCCACACCGAGCAGCGGCGATGCACAGACGCGGACGGCCGTACTAAACCTGGACCCAGGTGAGACGATCAACTGCACCTTCACCAACGCCCAGCGCGGCGCACTTGTGGTCGTGAGCCAGACCGAGCCCGCGGGGCTTGGCGGGGCCTTTACCTTCACCGGCTCGCCGACAGGCACGATACCGGCTGATGGTACGCTGGTGGTCGCCAACTTGACGCCAGGTACCTACACCACCACTCAGGTGGATCCCTCGCCCGACTTTGATGTGACTGCTGTCCAGTGCGATGACGGCGGCAGCCCTACGCCGAGCAGCGGTGATTCTTCTTCGCGGACGGCGATCTTTAACCTGGACCCCGGCGAGATGGTCACCTGCGCCTTCACCAATACCCGGCGCGGCACTTTGATCGTCGCCAACCAAGTCAGCCCGGAAGGTGCAGAGGGCGACT
>JASFLR010000615.1:0-3011 GCA_050117995.1 Anaerolineae bacterium | reverse complement strand
TAGTGGTATTGCCGTGGTGACTATCAAGGACACAGACGGTAATCCCGTTGACGGGGCGACGGTCTACGGCACATGGAGCGGCGCCTATAGTGGCTCCGCCAGCGGCGTGACCGGCGCGGACGGCACGGTGCGGTTCGAATCAGGCAAGGTGCGCCAGGCCAATGCCGCTTTTACCTTTACTGTGGACAATGTAGAGAAAAGCGGCTACACGTATGATTCTACGCGCAACGTGGAGACCAGCGACAGTATTACTGCGCCCTGATCTACGCGCCTTCTGAAAGGTCAGCTGGAGACTGCTGACAGGAAGCAATCCAGTCGTTCCCGGGGCGAGGTGGCCCAGAGCCGCCTCGCCCCGCTACTTTGCACTCGCAAAGCCCGTATCTCTTGGGCACGCCCGTATCTCACGGGCACCTCGTGCGTCATAGTTAGTGAGGGCATCGTGGTAACTTGCCTGATGCCGGCTCAACCATAGGAGAGGATTTTGACCGAAGAACAAGCGCTGCTCCGCGGGGCGCGCGAGTTGGATGAGCCTGCCCTCGATGAGATCTTTGAGACCTACTATCCGCTCCTGTATCGCTATATCTACCAGCACGTGCGACACAGGACGACGGCGGAAGATCTGGCAGCCGAGGTCTTTGCGCGGATGCTGGCCCAGTTGTCCAAGGGGCGCGGCCCCAAGCGGCACCTGCAGGCATGGTTGTACCGCGTTGCACATAACCTGGTGATTGATCATACCCGGCGGCAGGTGCACCGGGATCACGACCCGCTGAATGAGGGCATAGTCTCTACCGAGCACGACGTGGAGATGGAGGTTCACAGTTCGATCCTGCGACAGCAGGCTACGGCAGCTTTGCAGAGGCTCACGCCCATGCAGCGCGCGGTCATCATTCTCAAGTACCTGGAGGGGTACACCAATGCCGAGGTGGCCCCGATGTTGGAGCTAACGGTTGGGGCAGTCAAAGCCTTGCAACACCGGGGCCTGGCCTCGATGCGGCGCTACCTAGCACACATCAGGGAGAGTCGGGAGGACTGATATGAAGCATGACGAAATCGATCGGGAACTTGCCGAGGCACTGGATAGCCTGCGCGAGGTGCCGCTTCCGGACGAGGGGCGACAGGCAGCGCACCGCGCTGCATTCTTGGCTGGTGCGCGAGCGCAACACGGGTTGACCGAATCTGAAGCCGGAAGCCGTCGCTGGCTGGGATTCTTGCGCCCGGCGCCGGTCTTCTCCAAAAAGTGGGCCTTGGCTGGCGTTGCAGTAGCGATCGTCCTGGCTCTGCTGGTAAGCACTGGTGGGGTTATCTATGCTGCGGATGCCGCCGTGCCCGGTGACCCGTTATACGGCGTCGACCAGGCCGTCGAATCAGCGCGGCTCGGCCTGACGCACAGGCCGGAGTCAGTGATGAATCTGCTGCTTTCGCTGGCTGAAGAGCGACTGCTTGAAGCTGAGGAGCTCGCCGCCCAGCAGGATGAGGGCAACCTGGGCGTGGTGCTGGATAATTATGGTGCGACGGTATCCGCGCTGGCGCAGACGCTTGGCACCGTGGAAGGGGCGGACAGGGCTACGCTAACTGCACTGCTGGACCAGGCCTTTTCCGATCACGATCTCCGGCTGACCAATATCCTGGGGCCAGCGGTTGTCGCAGATGCCGCCGACGACGGTGAGGAGGAGGCGACAGAGGACGAGGATGCAGCGTACTGCGTGGGCGCCGACCCGCATCCTACCGCACAGAGATTGGCCGATACCTATGACGTGACCTACGAGGAGATCATGGGCTGGTTCTGTGACGACGGCTATGGCCTGGGCGAGATCAAACACGCCTTGGAAACCAGCGTAGCCACAGGCGACTCCCCCGAGGACTTGTTGGCTCTAAAAAACGAACTGGGCGGCTGGGGTGAGGTCTGGCAGGAGCTGGGCCTGATCGGTTCCACAGATGACGACTCGGAAGAGTTCACAGAGGAAGAGGAAGAAGAGCTGGCATACTGTGTAGGCGTCGAGCCCCATCCCGTCGCCCAACGGCTGGCTGAGACGTACGGTGTTGCCTACGAGGATATCATGACCTGGTTCTGCGAGGGGCGTTATGGCCTGGGTGAGATCATGCATGCCCTGCAGACTAGCGACGATGAGGACGGCAATGCCCCGGATCAGGTACTGCTCCGCAAGACAGAACTGGGGGGCTGGGGCCAGGTCTGGCAAGAACTGGGCCTGATCGGCAAGCCCGACGACAAACCGGACAAGGATGCCAAAGAAAAACCTGCAAAGCCAATGAAGGCACCGAAGGTCAAGCCTACCAAGAAGCCCAAGCCGGAGAAGTAGCGGCAAACGGTACCAGAGTACTAGTCCTCCCTGGCACACCTAACCAGGTTCAAACCGGATCCTAACCAGATTCCAACCTTGCTGTGCTAAACTGGAAGAAATAAGTTTCGATACAGCCTGCGGCCGCCCTATCCATCCAGGCTGGCGCACGCGCCGATACTAGAACCAAAGGAGCAGGCCCCCCATGCCATCCTATATCGATCCGTTGACGAGTGAAATAGTCTGGAGCTGCCCGCACTGTGGCGAATCGGTTCGTTGCGAGGATCTGCTCGATCTGGACAAGCTACAGAAGGATGGCACTTGCGAGGGGTGCCGCGCCAGGGATCTCTTTGAGAGCAATCCAGAGATGATCGCCTTCGCTGTCGACATGTGGGCCCGCTCGGATACCTGGCCCCATAGCTCGATCTGGATGGAGGCCATTCCTCCTTCGGGCATCTCCGTTTTAGGCGCCGACTATCATGCCCACGGAATGCGTTACCCGAGGCGTCCCGCCCCCTTGAGTTGGACTGGAGGCTAGCACCGCAGCCCAGCGACCAGCCAGGGATCACCGAGGCTGTTCTGCCGGCAAGTAGTACGTGCGAGGATAAGTAGCACGCCCCGCTAGCCGCACCAGCCTATCAGAACCTGGTGCCACGCGCCTTTCCCCAACAATGCGCTGCTACCAGCCACGGAGCAGCAGGATCAAAATTCCCA
>JASFLR010000614.1:0-3017 GCA_050117995.1 Anaerolineae bacterium | reverse complement strand
CTATCCAACGCCTATGGTCTGGATGTGATCTCGGCTGGCATGTCGATCGCGTTCGTGATGGAATGCTTCGAGAACGGCATCCTGATGGCCGATGACACGGGCGGGCTGGAGTTCCACTGGGGTGACGGGGAGACCCTGGTGCGCTCTGTAGAGATGATCGCCCGGCGGGAGGGCTTTGGCGACATTATGGCCGAAGGCGTGGACCGCATGGCAGATCGCTTTGGCCCGGCCTCACAGCCGTTCAACGTCACGGTCAAGGGCCAGGAACTACCTATGCACGAGCCGCGCCTCAAGCATGGTCTGGGGGTTGGCTATGCGGTGGCCCCCGTTGGCGCGGATCACATGATGAATATACACGACACGTCCTATGCGCGAGACGGAGGTTCGCTCCGGCGGGTGAACTCGGCACTGAGCGAGCCGATCGGGCCCGTGCCGCGGGATGTACTCAACGAGGACAAGCTCAAGATACTCCGCACCGAACTGAACTGGTCGCATTTTGAGGATTGCGGCCTGATCTGCATGTTCTATAGCTATGACTACTCTCACATGGCCGAAGCGCTCTCGGGCGTAAGCGGGCAAGAGTACGGCATCCACGATATCCTGGACGTGGGCGCCCGGGCGCAGACGCTGGCGCGCCTGTTCAACCTGAGGGAGGGGCTCACTGCAGCGGACGACCGGCTTCCCAACCGGGTGATGACCGCTTTTGAGAGCGGGCCGATCGAGGGCAGCGCCATCGCCAGCGAGGACCTAGAGCGATTCAAGCGACGTTTCTACGAGGTGATGGGCTGGGAATCGGAGACCGGCGCGCCGACTGCAGAGTGCCTGCGCGAGCTGGAACTGGAGCGATTGCTGGAGTTCTGATTCTGGATCAGGTTCCTGACGAGAATGCAGACCGAGTCATTCCGATAAGGATGGCCCGGTCTTTTGTACACGGAGAAGCCAAGGAGAGTGCCAGGGCTGCAGCAGAGCCGGTCATTCCAAGCTTCGGGGAAGCAGTCTACTCCTGAGAAAGTGGAGATTGCTTCCTCGCTCGCCAAAGTCGCTCGCTCGTCGCAATGACAGATCCGGATGTCATTGGAGACAGTCTGGCAGCACACGTCATGGCTGACCTCGCCATGACAAGGCTCAGTTAGTCAAGTCTAACAGGAGACAATGCTACCACCCTGGGGAGGGGAGGAGCTAGGCAGGTGATTCATCTTCTGGCTCTTTGGCGAGCGACAGCTTGCGGTTGAGCCGCTCCAGCCGGTGCTCGAGCTGGGCCAGGGTGTACCGCCGCTTGGAACCGGGCGCCCACGCCCCGGTCAGGGCAATCCCCTGCTCCGTCCAGGCCACCGCCTGCGCCAGGTCCGCATCCTGCCACTCGTAGTGCTTGGCCAGTTCCTCGCAAGCATACACGGCTTTCCTGCTCTCGACCAATTGCTGCCACCAGGGGAGCGCCTCCTCGCGGCGTTCCTGCCGCTTGAGAAGATAGGCCAGGTCGCGCATGGCCATTTCGCGGACCTGCTCGCTCTGGCTGGTCAGGGCCGACTGCTCGAAGGCTGCTTCGGCCCGATCGCTCTGACCCAGGTCGTTGATGAGCCGGGCCAGCCCGTACAGGTCCTCGCCCGGCAGATCAGCGTCCGGCGGGAGCGGCGCAGACAGGAGATCGCACATCCGCGCAGTGAGAGTGACCAGGGAAAGGATGTCCTGCGCGTTGTGGTAAAAGATGCGGGGCATCTCGCGCGAATCGCCGCTGCGGGCATAGTCAACGTACAGGCCAGGGATCAGCCAACCGGGGACGTCATCCTCGGTGCGCTGCACACCGAGAACTTCTGTCTCCAGCGAGGACAGGGCGCACGAGTCGAGGCGGTACTTCCAAAAGCGGCGGGCGACGGGCAACAGATCGAGATGCGGCGCGTCGATCAAGCGCGGCGGCTGGCGGGCCATGACAAAGCGCGTTTCTAAGAGGGGAAGGTCAAAGGTTTTCCCGTTAAAACTTACGACTGCCTCCAGCCCATCAAGCAACTCGCCAAGGGCATGGAGCATGGCCAGTTCCTCATCGTAGTCGCGCATGAAGAACTGGTGGATGGAGAACCCTTCCTCGTAGAACACGCCCACACCGACGAGGAAAGCGTACGTGCCTGTACCGCCCGCCAGGCCAGTGGTCTCGGTATCGATGAAGGCCATGCGCCGAAAATCGACGTCAGCCAGACGCTCGTCGCGGGCCAGGAGGGCTGCCGCCTTCCGCGGATGGGCCAGCAGGTCTGACAGGACATGCTGCCCGTGGCGCGCGTCAAGCCCATGCCCCTCGCGGTAGAGGAAGAAGGAGCCATGATCGGTTTCAACGATCTGACCGGGGAGCAGTTCCTCGATGGCTGGCCCGCGCCGCCGGGGGCGCGACCGGACCTTGCCCAGCCCCCGGTGCAGGCCCAGTCTCTTCAATCGCTCGCCGAGGTCCGCCCTGCCCATGCGCTATGCCATCCCCAGGAGGGTGCCCACCATGTTGTAGGCCGCGTGGGTGACTATGCAGAGCACAACGCTGCCGGTCCGCTTGCGCATCAGGCCAAGCACCAGGCCGATGATAAAGACCTGCAGGGTAGCCAGAGTCAGCCCGTATTGCAGATGGCCGAGGGCAAAGAGGAGGGTGGTCAGCAGCAGGCCAAGCCGGGGCTGGATAGAACCGCGGAAGAGCAGCTCCTCGCTGATCCCGGCTGAGAGACCCAGGGCGATCGCGCCTCCCACGGTTGCCAGGCCTCCAAAGAGGTTCTCATTCACCTTGTCCAGCAATTCATACCCAGCAGGGTCGATCGCCTGCCAGACCCAGCTCACCAGGAAGTCAAAGCCCAGCAGCAAACCGGCGATCACGAGGGCGGCAATGAGCTGCTTCCAGGTGGGGCGGCGCAGGCCCAGCCGCTGCCAGGTATCCCGACCCTGGCGCCGGATGAGGAGCCCGACACCTGCCAGCGCAAAGATCACAAAGGGCACGCCGGAAAGTATGACGTCCCAGATGGTCAGCACCGCGTCTGCACTTGCCAGGC
>JASFLR010000613.1:0-3019 GCA_050117995.1 Anaerolineae bacterium | reverse complement strand
GACCGTCAGCACCACCGTCAGCAGGGCTGCGACCAGCAAAAAAACGGGATAGGCGCTCCCCATCGGCGCCGGCGCCGCATCCTTGACCACGCCCGCCCGCCGCAACGCATTGAGCAGCCCGTGGCTCAGCAGCCCGGCAAAGAGCACGCCGGAGAGCGCGGCAACGCCCGCCACCAGCAGCAGGGCCCAGTAGGCCAGCGTATCGGAAGGCACTGAGGCGAATAGCTGAAAGACAAAGACATTGGAGGCCGAGGCCAGTCCGCCCGCCAGGCAGTAGGCAGCCAGGGAGTCCTTCTTGCGAAAGGGCAGAAAGCCCAGATCGACCAGAAGACCGGCAACCACGTCCACCAGCACGACCAGCAGACCGTGGGTGTTGCCCGTCAGCAGCTCGACGCCGCCCTTGAGCAGCCCGGTGATGGTGCCGGCGCCCTGCTTGCGGGTCAGCCCCACCGCCAGGGTGAGCCATAGCACGTGCAATCCGGCGGCCCACTGCGTCGTGCCCGCAAAGCCAAAGATCGACTGGAAAACGTCGCCTACTGCGTTGACGTAGGTGCTGACCACGCCGCCCAGGGCTGCCAGCGCGGCCATCATCAACAGGTCACGGGTAGTGAAATAGGTTCGTCGCTGGGTCAACTCTCCCCCTTGAGACTAGAGAGAAACGGCGCCTCGATAAGGAGGCGCCGTAATTGGCAGAACAGGTCCTTGAGCATAGAAACGGCGTCTCAAGGAGACGCCGCATCACTGCTACAAACGGCGCATCTCCTTTCCAAAGCTGGGAGGCATAGCCGTTTCCCGCTACACCCTACCGGCCTCGCGCCGTAGGCTGGCCCTGGTCCCTCGCTGTGAACAGGGCCCGACCCTTAGGCCACAAGGCTCGGAGATGCTGCAACTCGGTTGTTAACAACTGGGTACAGTATAGCACAGGCGCTGGCGGCTGTCAAGCGCATTTTCGGCTAATGGCACGCCGGTTGCAGAGTCGGTCATCGCGAGTTCAGCCATGGCGGGTCCCGGCACTCAGCACGGAACGACACAGCCTGTCATCGCGAGCAGCCCCGCTTTTGGGCGGCGTGGCGATCCCCAACTACGTCCGAGGAGGTTGCTTGAGGCTCGCAGTGGCTGAACGAGTGTCATTAGTAGCGTAGCGACAGCCTGTCGTTCGAGCGGCACAATCTCCAATTAGGCTGAAGGGGATTGCACCGCTGCGCTAACAGCGCCAAAAGCGGGCGAGACTAAGGAACTTGTCGTTGCGAGATGCCCTGCCTTTGGGCATCGAAGCAACCTCCACCTTGGTCAACGCTCGGGATTGCACCTATCGCTAGCGATAGGCCGTCGCCAGCAGTCACCGTCTCGGGGACGTTATGCGCTCTCGGTGCTGCCTGTCGCCCCGGGACGGGGCTCCGAGCTCGGCGGTCCAGTGTCTGTCAAGCGACTTCGCTACAAGCCCTGATTCGGTAGCATCCAGCTAAAGATTGCAGCCAGCCGCGCGGACTGTGCGATCACTTGTCCGACAGCGGGGGACGGAGCGTGTCCGCATCTCCTCCCTCCCGAATGACAGCCCGGTCGCTCCGCCGCACCTCGCTGAACAGCCTGAGCGGCAAGAAGACCAGGATACCCAGCGAGGTCAGCACAAAGGCATAGGTCACTGCCGTGGAGAACCTGAGCAGATGGGGCCACAGTCCCTGCTGAAAGGCCGCGAACTGGGACTCGGCGTCGCCCACGAGGTACAAGAGCGCAAATGCACCTATCCCTAAGAGAGTCGCCAAAGGCAGGGCCACCAACATGATCCTCAGATCTTGGTCACTCGGCGCGATGCCCATGCCCACGCTAAAGGCAATATACAGCCCCACGTAGGTCCGCCAGTTGCCCCACTGCAGGCCGGGCAGGCCCTCGTAAGCCGCCTGTACAAAGCGCCCCAGGTAGTCGAGCGCCTCGCGCAGCACGATGCCCAGCGACGCCGCGCTCTCCAGATCGAGTTGGGGCGGCGCAATGGTAGGCGTCTGAAAGCCGGGGATGATGTGGGTGGCGGTCAGCCACAGAACCAGCGTACCGCCGAACAGGGGCGCCAGGCCAGCGACAATTCGACCAACCACGTGCCACCGCTTGGGCGTGACACTGGCGGTGCTCACCTCATCCGAGACCAGCTTGATAGCCGCCACCCCGCTGAATGTGATCAGACATCCCACGGCATGACTGAATTCGTGAACCGGCGTGCCAATGGCCACCAGGAAGGTAGTAATGAAAGATGAGATGCCTGTAGCCAGACTGAAGAACAACCGGCCCGTGGCAAAGAGCAGCAAAAGCTGCAGCATCACCGGCAAGAAAAGGGCCACAGCGTACAGCAAGGCCATGCGCAGCACATCCAGGGTAGTGTCGATCAGGTCTGGACTCACGGTTATTCCCGCCTCTCAGGTACGGTGCTCAAGGCCATGGAAGCTGGTCCCGATACAGGTAGATGAGAAATATCTGAACCACAATGACCATCGCGAACAGGAGCAAGAACCCGGCCTTGCTCCGCTTGTGGCCCAGGACAATCGCCACGGCGGCACCCGCGGTGCCACCGACCAGCGCCAGCAGGAGCAGGGCCGGCTCCGGGATGCGCACCTTCTTCGCTTTCCTTGCTTCGCTGTCCCCAACCCAAACGGCGTTGATCTTGTCGATCCAGTAAAAGAGCAGCGTAAAGACGTTGATCGAGACCAGCCAGGCCAGGATCAGGTGGAGGGAGAAGGCACTCTCCAGGATCAGGGCCAGCGTCAAAGACAGCAGCGTGCCCGACAGGGTGTAGCTAAGTATGCGCACGGGAAAGGACATTCGACCGGCGGCGTAGGCGTTCACGGAACCTCCTCTATCAACGTAGCCTGACTCTTCCTCTCACCACAGGCCCGGCACCAACCTGTACCGGGTGCGCTCCATGTAGCGCTGGTACCCCTCCAGCTCCTCGCTGAGCATCCGGTCCTCCAGCGCGGTGCGAAGGACAAGGACCGCACCCAGCATCACCGCCGGGATCAGCGCACACATCGCA
>JASFLR010000612.1:0-3019 GCA_050117995.1 Anaerolineae bacterium | reverse complement strand
CAGGCCAGCCCCGGTCATCAGGCGGATCATACGATCGATGCCGTAGCCCAGCCGCTCTATGAAGCCCATGTCCGACAAGATCTGCACGATGATCTCGTTGCGGCTGAACCGTTCCTCGACAAGATTGTCCACGGTGATGTGTCCCGGCAGGCGGCCCGGGCTGTAGACCTCGATCCGGTCAGCGAACATCAGCACGCGGATCTCCTCCCCGGCGATGCGGTAGTCGCGGTGCGCAATAGCGTTCACGATCGCCTCACGGATCGCCTCCACGGGATATTCGGTCTCCTCGACCCGCTCCAGCCCCAGCAGGCGCACACCGCGCCGCATATTGTCCAGCACAAAGGCCTCAGCGCGGTGGATCTGCTCGGGGAGAGTGCCCTGGATCTCGTCGCGCACAAAGGTGTCGCCCATGGTCGTGCCCGCGTAGCGCACCAGCAAGATCGCGCCGGAGCGCACCCAACGCTGCGGTTCGCGGCCAAAGAGAAGCAGACCCGCATAGGTAGGCACGCGTTGTCCATCCTTCTGGACCAGGCACCCACGCTTCACCAGTGCCTCTTCGGAGCTGCTCAATGGCATAATGCCCAGTCCGGAGAGGTAGCCTTCCGCCTTCTCCCAATCCAAATCCTCCAGGCGCGCACCATCGGGAACCAGCGCCTCAAAGCTGACCGCGCCGCGCTCCATCATCAGCCGGCGTAGCTGGCGGGGCGTGAGGGGACAATTGCGGACGTCATGGCGGATCAGGTACTTGCCCCGGAAGCTGTAGACGTTGGGCAGCCCGGGTGGCACGGCAATCGTCAGCACCCGGTATCCCTCCCGCTCAGTGAGTTGGGGCATGGGAATGATCAGGGGTGGATCGGTAGCAAGAGCGGCCTTCAGAACGCGATCGACGGCGTCCTCTGGATCCTCTAGGCCACTGGGCTTGCCGCTGCGCGGCTCCACGCCGATGAAGAGGGTTCCGCCGCCCGCATTGGCAAAAGCAACCAGCGTATCGGCGATTCTGGCTACTGTGGTCGTCTCACGGGCGAATGCGACGTGCTGTCCCTGCCTGCTGAGATCTGGAGACAGCCCATCAGCGGTCATGGCAGCACACCCGATCCACTTCCAACAGGTGGCTAGGGCTGGCAGGCCGACTCGTAGCTATCGAGCCGCCACTCGCAACCAAAGGGCTGCGCCTGCGGATTGCTGATCCCCAGCACGCGCCAGGTCACCTGACAGGGATGGGCATAGTCCACTACACCATCAGCGTTGACCCCGACCACAGTGGCCCCGACCCTGCGCTCTTGGTGCCGCTGCTCAGCCTCGACATCCGGTTCGTAGCGGATCTCCCACACGAGCACACGGGCCAAGTCCCCCCGAGCCTGGGCAACACTTCCCGGATCGGTCGAGAGTCCAAAGGGGTCTGTAGCTATGTTGTAGACTGCTTTGGCCCGTTCGCTCAAGTACTCTTCAGCCGTGTCTAGGAGACCCTCATCCTTGGTGAGGTTCAGATAGAAAGCCAGGACTGCCTTCTCAGGATAGTACACCTGGGTGACCTGATCGGGCTGGCCTGGTCCAAAGTCCAGGCTGTACTCCACCGGAGCCCACAACTCCTGCTCCCCCGACCGAAAGTAAGAGCCGTTCGGCCCGGGCCGGTACTGCCTGCGTATGGTGAGCTGGCTGCGCTCGAACCCGCCGCTGTCCCAGACGGTCACGGTGCTCCCGCCTGCCCCACCCGGGGAAATCCGAACCCTGTAGTTGCCGCGGAACGAGCCAACATTCTGATAGCTGAACGGCGCCGTCAGTTGCAGCGCGGCGGGATAGCTGCTGTCCTTACGCCAGGGGAGACACTGGTCCTGCTTCGTGCCCACCTTTCGAAAGATGTTGAGATCCGTCACCACGCCACGGGTCTGGCCAGATATTACAACCTCCGGGCGATCCTTGTCGTTGGACAGGGGATCTTTGTAGGTGATGATATTGGAAACTGATACGTCTACACCGTCCTGACCCAGGTAGTCATAGCTCACTGGCACCAACTCGAACGCCAGGAGGGACGGAGGCCGGCAGCCGTCAGTCTCATATATCGCCGCGCCAAAGGGTCCCCCTGCCGCGTTTTCCCCAAAGGTCACCACATCGTACTTGTAAAACGCAAGCCACTGGTCTCCGACCTCAGCCTCGGGCTCCATGCCCTCGCCATCAGCATCAATGCGCTGGAGATAATCCAGGTCGTAGACACCGGGGACCAGGTCACCCAGGTAGATGATCTTCTCGTCGGTGAGAATGCGGGCCGCCGTGACCCTCGCGGGATTTGGATTCCACTCAAAAACCTTGACCAGGAAAAAATAACCGATGACCCCCGACAGGGCCAGCAGTCCCAGGAAGGCGAGCAACTTCCCGATACTGGGCGACTCGCCATGAATGAGTATGTACAGGCAAGCGACCCACAGTACTATCAGCGCGACGAGGATCAAACCTGTTTCCATCACTCCACCCCTGTTCCCACCTCAGCTCGGCTTTGAGGAGATCGCCTCTGGCAGCAACGCCACTGGCAAGACCTCTTCCATCCGTTCCACAAAAACGAACTGAAGGTCGCGTCTGACCCGTTTGGGAATCTCGACCATGTCCTTCTTGTTCCGCTTGGGCAGGAGTACCGTCTTGAGGCCAGCCCGGTGTGCGGCCAATACCTTTTCTTTCAGCCCGCCTATGGGCAGCACACGGCCGCGCAGCGTGATCTCACCGGTCATGGCTACGTCGTGATGCACCGGACGCTCGATGAGCGCCGATACGAGGGCCGTCGCCATGGTGATGCCCGCCGAAGGACCATCTTTGGGCACGGCTCCCTCAGGCACGTGGATATGGATATCGAGCTTGTCAAAGTCGGCATCGGTTATCCCCAGCTCAAATGCATGGGAGCGGGCATAGGACAGTGCCGCCTGCGCCGATTCCTGCATCACCTCGCCCAATTGGCCGGTGAGCATCAACGAGCCCTTGCCCTCCATCAACGTGACTTCTACCGGCAGCACATCGCCGCCTGCTTCCGTCC
>JASFLR010000611.1:0-3028 GCA_050117995.1 Anaerolineae bacterium | reverse complement strand
CAAGGCCAGCGGCGAGATCCAGTGAGTAATACCTTCTAGCTGCGTATGCCCGTGAGAGTCGAGCGGACAGCCCGCGCCGCTCGACTCTCTTCACGCCACAACGACAGGAAGGAAAACGACATGATCCTGGTACTCTCGTCGAACGAGGACGCGCATGCCAACATGGTGCTCCAGCGTCTGGCGCAGCTCGGACACCCGGCTACCCTGGTGAACCTGGCCGAGTTTCCCGTACACGTGCGGCTATCGATAGGCTATAGTCCGGGCGCGCCAGCCGACCACCACCTTTTCCGGCGCGACGGAACCGACTTGCCCCTCGCCTCCTGCGGCGTGGTGTGGTGGCGGCGGCCCCAGCCGTTTCAGATCCATGCCGAGATCACCGATCCCGCGTACCGCGAGTTCGCCTATAGCGAATGCTACGAGGCGATGAATGGACTCTGGTTGGCCGTCGATGCCTTCTGGATCAATAATCCAAGCCGCGATGCCGATGCCGCCCACAAGGTCTACCAGTTGCAGGTAGCGCAGTCAGTGGGCCTGGAGATACCGACCACGCAGATCACCAACGATCCACAGCAGGCTCGCGCCTTTGTGGAGGCCCGCGGTGCAGAAAGGACCGTGTACAAGTCATTCCTGGCCACGGAGCAGAACTGGCGCGAGACACGCGTGCTCAAAACTCATGAGCTGGATCTACTCGACGCCGTGCGCCTGGCGCCGGTCATCTTTCAGGAGTACATTTCCGCCCAGGTGGACCTGCGCGTGACTGTGATCGACCGCCACATCTTTGCTGCAGCCATCCATTCACAGGACACGTCCTACCGGGTCGACTATCGCATGGAAATGGACCGGGCGCAGGTCGAGGCGCACGAACTGCCGTCGGAGGTTGTAGAGCGCCTGCACGCCTTTATGGACCGGCTCGGATTGGTATACGGCGCCATCGACATGCGGCTCACCCCGGATGGCCGCTACGTGTTCCTGGAGGTCAACCCGGCCGGTCAGTGGTTGTTTGTCGAAGATCGCACCGGGCAACCGATCACCGAGACCTTTGTGCAGCTGCTGGTGGAACGAGATCAGTAGCGGGGAGTCTTGGTAGTACAGCCTGGCGGGGGCAAGTCACACAGGACCTGTCCCTGTCAGGTCGTAGTTTCCCTAGCGCTCGATACTCCACGCCTCCGACACAGTCTCGCCGTTCGCGGTGACCTCCCACACGCCCGTCGCGCTGGTACCGTCCTCGCTGAACTGCCCGTGGAAGGTGATGCCGGCCTCGGGCGTGCTGAGGTCAAAGGCGTTGCCGTCGTCTATGAGCACCTCGCCACTGGAGCCCTGAGAAAGCATCGGGGACTCTCCGACAGTGTACTCGAGCATATAGTCTGTGATCCGCCTCCCGCCCTCGCAGACCGTAAAGGAGAAGCTGCCGAACTCGGTTTCACCCTGCCAGGTGCCCGACCTCGTCTCACGCGGATTTTCCGCGGCAGCGTCGCATCCTACCAGGCAGGCTGCCAGGCACAGGAGGGCCGCCGCCTGCAACAGCACCCACCAGCCAGGCGCCAATCTTTGACTCATCGCACCGTCACTCCTTTCAGCGACAGAGCAAACGCACTTGGATTCCGATAGCGAGCGAAGGCTCCTTCGACGGGCTCAGGATGCCGCCGCTCGCTGGTCTGGGATAAGTGAGGTGACCCTGTGGTCCACCCAAGGCCCTACGACCCAACAGCCTCAGTCGACTTGCCGCGCCTCGAGGACCCGGTCCAGGAAATCGGCGATGGCGGGATAGGCCACCAGCTTGTTCTTGAGCTTGGCGATGCCGTGGCCCTCGTCGTCAAAGACGATAAACTCGACGGACACTCCCCTGCCGGAGAGCGCCTCCACCAGTTGCTCTGCTTCGCTCAAGGGCACGCGCGGGTCATTGGCCCCGTGGATCACGATGAGCGGGGCCTGTATCTCATCGACGTGATTGATGGGCGAGACGCTCTCCAGGAACTCGCGGTCGGTATCCAGGCTGCCGTACTCGGCCTCGCGATGGGCGCGCCGGTAGTCGCTGGTGTTCTCCAGAAAGGTGACAAAGCTGCTGATGCCCACGATATTGACGCCGGCTGCCCACAGCTCGGGGTAGGTGCAGAGAGCAGATAGAACCATAAAGCCACCGTAGCTGCCGCCAAAGACGACCAGCCTCCCGCCGTCAACACCGGGCTGCTCCCGCAGCCAACGGGCGGCAAAGGCCAGGTCAGCCACCGAGTCCATCCGTTTCTCCACATCGTCCAGGTGGCTGTACGCCTTGCCATAGCCGGTAGAGCCGCGCACGTTGGGCGCAAGGATGGCGTATCCGCGCTGCAAGAAGTACTGGATGAGGGGATGGAAATAGGGCCGGGTCTGGCCCTCTGGACCGCCGTGAACGAGCAGGATAACGGGCGCCCGCTCACCGGACTGCCGAGGTGGCCGGAAGAACCAGGCAGGGATCAGCCTCCTGGTGCCGTCGTCTGCCGTGTCAAAGGTGGGATAGTGGATCAGCTCCGGCGCGACAAAGGAATCGAGCGGCACACCGCCGTGAGCGGACCGGGTCACAGGCCACACCCGGTCGGTCGCCAAGTCCCAGACATAGATATCTGAGGTGCGGACAGCGCTGGTGAACGAGAAGGCAACTTTGCCCGAATCAGGCGCAAAGGCGAGGTTCCGGTCCATCATGCCGGCGACTCCGGGGACATGGCCCAGGCCCGGGGCCAGGCGCGTTGCGCCCGAGGCCAGATCCAGGGCGCACAGCTCGGAGGCACCCTCACGGTTGGCCGTAAAGGCCAGCATGCGACCGTCAGGCGAGCGGGTCATCAGCTCGAGATCGGCTGCCTGCGAGACCAGCGGCTCGACGGTCATGTCGTCCAGGCTGAGGCGCACAATGCGCAAGTAATCAAGATCCAAGTCGGTGTTGAGATAGAGCGAGCGGCCCGCAGCATCAAAGCAGACCGAGTTGTAGCGCGTGTCCTCCGCGCCAGGCGAGATACAGCGGCTTGCGCCCGACCGCAGATCGATCTCGTAGAGTTGG
>JASFLR010000610.1:0-3028 GCA_050117995.1 Anaerolineae bacterium | reverse complement strand
CGCGCAGACATCGTCTAGCAGCTTTATCGCCGACTGGGCCAGCACCTTTGCTGGTGTGCTCTACACGGGCGGTCTGATGCTTCACGGCATCCCGCTGAGAGAACTGCCCGACTGGCTGGCCTGGGGTGCGCTCGTGTTCCTGGGTACATGGATCTGCGATTCCTTTGCCTACCTGATCGGCAAGATGTGGGGACGCCACAAGTTCGCGCCGCGCATCAGCCCCAAAAAGACGTGGGAGGGGACCGTCGGCGGCTTTGCCTGCAGTTTCGCAGCCGTCATGCTCGCCGCGTGGGCCTTCAGCCTTCCCCTCCTCCCGATCATCGGGCTGGGCATCCTGATCCCGCTGGCAACCATCGCTGGCGACCTGACCGAATCGATGCTAAAGCGCAGCGCGGGTGTCAAGGACACGGGCGCCTGGCTCCCGGGGCACGGCGGCCTGCTGGATCGCATCGATAGCCTGATCTTTGTGATACCCGTGGTCTACTACTATGCCGTGTACGTGGTAGGCGGGTGAGGAATAAGCACTTACCATAGAGCCGATAATCACGCACTATGAATGGTCATCCGATGAACACTCAGAAGCCAGATAAAGCCAAAAAGCCAGTCGACGTCTTCAAGGGGGCAGGCCAGGTCAATCGGCCTTTCCTCTGGGCCTTCAAAGCAGTCACCAGGCTCATCACGCGAACATATATCCGCCTGCACATGGAGGGCCAGGAGAACGTGCCCGATGAGGGCGCCTGTATCGTCATCACCAATCATCTGAGCGGGCTGGACCCCTTTCTCATTGGCATCCCGCTGGACCGCACGATCTATTGCCTGGCAAAGGTGGAACTCTACCAGAATGCGACACTTACCTGGATCTTGAACTCTCTGGGCTACATCGCCCTCGACCGCAGCAGCACCGACATCTCGGCGATGCGCATTGTGTTGAGGCTGCTCAGGAACGGGGCGGCCATAGGCATCTCGCCGGAAGGCACCCGGAGTGAGACGGGCGACATGCTGCCCTTTACCGACGGCGCAACCAAGCTGGCCCTTCACGCTCGTGTGCCCATCCTGCCTGTATCGGTCCATGGTACGCGCGAGCTGATGCCGCCAGGGACCTATGGCTTCAAGCCTGGCAAGGTCTATATCAAGATCGGCGAGCTGTTCGAGCTGTCCGATGCCTACGGCAAGCCCATGACACCCGAGCTGCTGCAGGAAAAGACGGCAATCCTGTACCAAAAGGTTGCCGAGCTGTACGAGCAGATCCGGCACCGCCCCCTGAAGTAGACTGGCAGGCCGGGGCTGAGAGGCCAGCCTGCTGGGCCTGCTCCACAATGTGGGCAGTGGCCGCATACAGGACTTGGGGAGGGATGGTATCATGACAACCGAGTTCTCCCCGGCTGTTCGGCAAGCGAATATCAGAGCCATGCAGCAGAGGACCCTTGATGTCGTCGTCATCGGAGGCGGGATCACGGGGGGTGGCATTGCCCGCGATGCAGCCATGCGCGGCCTGGCAGTCGGCCTGGTCGAGAAGGAGGATTTCGCCAGCGGTACGAGCAGCAAATCGGCACGGATGGTACACGGCGGGCTGCGGTACCTGGAGCAGTACCAATTCCACCTGGTGTTTAGCGCCTGCACAGAACGGTACAAGCTCTGCAAGCTGGCTCCCAGGCTGGTCTGTCCTATCGGCTTCACCTACCCCGTCTACCAGACCTCCAAGAACAGCCTGCTGACGATGCGGATGGGAATGTGGCTCTACGACCTGATGGCCCTGTTCCGGACAGTGAAGCGGCACAGGATCGTGGATGCACAGCAGACGGCGGAGCTCGAACCGGCACTGGCACGGCAGGGGCTGACGGGCGCTGCCTGCTACTGTGACTGCATGGCTGACGATGCGCGGCTCACCCTGGCGACGATCCAGGCTGCCCACCGGCATAGTGCCCTGATCGCCAACTATGCAGAGGTGAACGGTATACTGCAGGAAGGTGGTCGGGTGCGCGGTGTGAAGGTCATGGACGGAATCACCGGCGAGCAATTCACCCTGAGGGCCAGAGTGACGGTCAATGCCACCGGCGTGTGGGCCGATCAGGTCAGGCACATGGACGACGCGGATGCCCGGGCCATGATCCGTGTGAATCGAGGCAGCCACCTGGTCGTACCCCGCGAGAAGCTCGAGATCAACGGCGCCGTCATCTTTAGCAGCGCCGATGGGCAGCGGGCCATGTATGCCATACCCTGGAAGCACACCTGCATCGTCGGCACCACAGACGTTGACCACGAGGGTACTCTCGACGAGGTATACGCCACGCCTTCAGAGGTGGAGGGCATGGTGGACGCTGTGAACCACGCCTTCCCGGGGTCCAGGTTGACCCCGCAAGACATCATCAGCACCTTTGCCGGTCTCCGCCCCCTCGTAGGCGGTGAGGGGAGCGCGGCCTACCAGGCCTCCCGCGATCACCGCATCCTGGAGAGCCAAACCGGGCTGCTCACCATCTCTGGCGGAAAGCTCACCACCTACCGCCGCATGGCCGAAGACCTGGTCGACGTGGTATCCAAGAAACTGAAAGCCGAGTCGGGTGTTGTAGCTCGTGAGGGCTGCACGACCGACCGGGTGCCCCTTGCTGAAGAGGCATTCGAGGCTGAACAGGTGGTCGGTGCCCTGACCGAGCGCTATCCGCAGTTGGACCGCCAGGTGCTGGAGCATCTGGCCCTGACCTACGGGCCTGCCAGCACAGATGTACTGGCCCTGGTCGAGCGCGACCCCGGGCTTGGCGCGAGGGTGGTACCGGACCTGCCCTATGTCCGGGCCGAGGTACCCTATGCGATCCAGCACGAGATGGTCATGACGCTGAATGACTGGATGATCAGGCGAACGCATATCATGCACGAGGATGCAGAGCAAGGGCTCGGATGCGCGTCCGAAGTTGCAGCGATGATGGCCCCTCACCTGGGCTGGGAAGCCGCTGAAATGGAACGGCAGGTGCAAGCGTACAACGAGCAGGTAAGGCTGAGCCAGAGCTACCACATCGACAGCGCTCCACAAGCA
>JASFLR010000609.1:0-3028 GCA_050117995.1 Anaerolineae bacterium | reverse complement strand
TCGAGTTCGTGAACGAGGTAGTGAGTGTTGAGACACGGCTAGGCCAGGATGGAACGCCTGTGCCCACCGCCTTTATGTGGCGAGGGCGTCGCTACCCGATCAGATCCTGGGGTCGCGAGAGCGCGAAAATGTGCGATGGACGGCCCTGCCGCTGTCATCTGCTCCAGACAGAGGGCCTGGAGAGCTGGGAGCTCTGCAACGATCCGGAGACGGGTGTGTGGAGCCTGGCTCGCCATTGGCCGAGAGAGCCACGGGTTGTCTGAGAATCGGCTGGAGCGCCGACGGTATCGCTCTCTGGCTGCTGTGGGATCAGCGTCTCAACAGGTTACGCAGCAGGAAGGAGACGTTGGCGGGACGCTCGGCCAGCCGTCGCATGAGGTAGGGGAACCACTGCCGGCCGTAGGGCACATAGACCCGCACGCGATAGCCCTCGGCGATCAATTGCCTCTGTAGTTTGGTGCGGATTCCGTAGAGCATCTGGAATTCGAAGCGATCCTGGCCCAACCCACGGTGGCGGGCAATGGCCTTGGTCTGCTCAATGAGTCGCGTGTCGTGCGTAGCGATGGCTGGGAATACCCCGTTGGCCTGAGCCTCGTCGCTGAATAGCTGCTCCACGAGTTGCACAAAGCTGGCGTCAGTCTCGGATTTCTCCTCGAATGCTACTTCCGGCGGCTCGTCGTATGCGCCTTTGACGAGGCGAACGGAAGCACCCTGTCGAACCAATCGCGTTACGTCGTCGGCGCTCCGGCGAAGGTGGCTCTGGATGACGACGCCCACGTTTTTGTGATGGGGCCATAGCCCTTCGAACAGATCGAGGGTTCGCTGGACGTACTCGGAGCTTTCCATGTCAATTCGGACAAGGCGCTGAGCGCCAGCAGCCTGGACCAAGATCCGCTGCAGGTTCTCAGCGGCCAATGCTGGGCTGAGGTCCAGGCCCAATTGGGTGAGTTTTATAGACACTCCCGACTGTACACCACTGGCCTCGATGGCTTCCAACAGATCAAGGACGCTGGTCGTGGCATCACGGGCCTCGGTTTCGCTGGTCACGTTCTCGCCCAGGTAGTCCAAAGTGGCCAAGAGGTCCTGCCTGTTCAGTTCTTCTACGGCCGCAATCGCCTCTTCGAGGGTCTCACCCGCAGTGAATCGGCGTGACATCTTGCGCGCGGGGGCCAGACCTATGGCGGTCTGTCGCAGTGACTCGCTGCGGGAGACTGCCAGGAAAAACGTTCGCATCAATGACATGGATGACTCCCTGCGCAACGCCCAAGTTGTGGCGCATCGTCCCAGCTTGCGCGAGGGTAGATGGTGTTCTGTGGGTTGGCGCCTATGCGCCCTTTGTTACCCGTGAGGCTCATGCTTTGCCCAGTACCGCAGCCAGCAGGGCCATGCGGATGTACATCCCGTTCTCCATCTGCCGGAAGTACGCTGCCCTGGGATCGTCGTCGAGCGCGTAGCTGATCTCGCTGACCCGGGGCAGGGGATGCATGATGATCGTGTTCTGCTTGGCACGCTCCATAAGCTCGGGTGTGATCACGTAGTAGTCTTTCACCGCTTCGTACTGGGCTTGATCGGCAAAGCGCTCCCGCTGGACGCGCGTGACATAGAGCACATCCAGGTCAGCGATTGCCTCGTGTACGTCATAGGTCTCCCGCACATCTTTGCCCTGATCCTTGACCTCGTTCATCACATCCAGGGGCAGTCGCAGTATCTCGGGGGAGATGAAGGTCATCTTGACATCGTACCGGCAGAGGAGCCGCGCCAGCGAGTGGACCGTCCGTCCGTAACGCAGATCGCCGACCATTGCCACATGCAGGCCGTCGATCCTGCCCAGCTCCGCGCGGATGGTGTAGAGATCGAGCAACGCCTGTGTCGGGTGCTCGCCGACGCCATCACCAGCGTTGATGATCGGCTTGCGCGCGTACTCGGCAGCGACCTGGGATGCACCTACGTCCGGATGGCGCAGGACGATGACATCGGCGTACGACTCGAGTGTGCGAATCGTATCCGGCAGGCTCTCGCCTTTGGTCACCGAAGAGTAGCGAACCTCGTTAATGGGGATGACGCTGCCGCCCAGCCGCGACATGGCGGCGATGAATGAGGAGCTGGTGCGGGTACTTGGCTCGTAGAAGACACAGGCTAGCACGTGTCCTTTGAGCAGGTCTGATGATCCGACCCGCTTTACGATGGCTCGCATCTCGTCTGCCACGCCAAAGATGTAGCTAAGGTTGTCGCGGCTGAACTGGCGCACAGAGATGATGTCTTGGCCGTAGAATCCACTCAATAGATTCGGGGCCAGCCCCACTGTCTTGATGCTGCCGGTTTGACCATTCTCCATCTGTTCCTCCCCAAAGTATTGTTGCTGATTCGGATATGGTGCGATAGGATGTTGCTTCGTGCCGGGTTACACTGGCACCACGAACCGTCCATACCCAGGTGTGACCCCAATGACGCCCTCTTTGTAGGCTGTCTGCCCACGCAGGACTACCTCAAGCACTCTGCCCTGAACGGGCATGCCCTCAAAAGGGGTCCATCCGCATTTGGTCTGAAGGTTCTCAGCTTCTATTGCGTAGCGAGTTTTTGGTTCCACTACGACGCGCGTGTCAGTCTGGACCGGTAGGCCAAAGATCCGCCGGGGATTCTCACGGGTCAGCTCGATCAGGCGCTCCTGTGTGAGCCGCCCTTCGGATATTGCCGTCAACAAGAGTGGCAGCATCGTCTCCAGGCCGGGCACGCCAGGCGGCGCCGATGTCCCCTGTTTCTCATCTCGTGTGTGGGGGGCGTGGTCGGTAGCGACGCAGTCCACCACGTCGAGGTTATCCCACAGCGCGGCGACGTCGGATTTAGGTGCCAGCGGCGGTCGCATGGTGCCGAAGGGGCCCAGCACGCGGGCGTCGGCCTCGGTAAGGAAGAGGTGGTGCGGGGTGACCTCGCAGCTCAGCGCCGCACCGGCTTCTTTGGCAGCGCGGACAAGGGCGATTTCGTCAGCGCGGCTCACGTGACATAAGTGCAGTCGCTTGCCAAAGCTCTG
>JASFLR010000608.1:0-3029 GCA_050117995.1 Anaerolineae bacterium | reverse complement strand
TTTGGCGGCGCACAGTGCGCTGAAAGGCTATCGACTCTACCTGTTGGGTGCTGCTCCCGGCGTAGCAGAGCTTGCGGCTGAGCATCTGAGTGCGGCGAATCCAGGTTTGGAGATAGCCGGAACCTACTCAGGCTCGCCAAGCGTGCGGGAAGAAGAGGAGATCATCGAGCGGATCGGCGCGGCCGATCCGGACCTCCTCTTGGTGGCATATGGCGTCCCTGTAGAGGAAAAGTGGATAGCGCGCAACCGGCTTGGCCTTGGCGTTCCGGTCATGGTTGGCGTTGGGGGAGCTTTTGACTTTGTGGCTGGTGTGACCAAGCGCGCTCCGGGCTGGATGCGCCGTTGCGGGCTGGAGTGGTTGCACCGATTGGTCCGGGAGCCATGGCGGTGGCGCCGTCAGCTTGCGCTGCCGATCTTTCTGATACTGGTTCTGAGGCAAAAGTTGGAAGTGATGGTGGGGAGCCGAAATACAGGCTAGCCGTAATTCAAGGGAAGGGTGGAATGGACTACAGCAGATTGTGGAGCTTGGCGGAGGCAGACTGCGCGGAACTGATTGGCTTTGCCCAGAAGCTGGTCCAGACGAGAAGCCTGTCTGGACAAGAGGAAGATCTGGCGGCAGCGGTGCGGGAGGAAATGGAGCGCCTGGCCTATGATGCCGTCTGGGTGGATGAGGCCGGAAACGTCATTGGTCGCATGGATGGCGGTGGCGGCCCCTCGCTGATGCTAAACGGGCATATGGATCATGTGGATGCGGGGGAGCCTGCCCTGTGGCGCCACCCACCTTTCGGGGGCGAGATCCATGACGGTGAGCTGTGGGGGCGAGGCGCGGCGGACATGAAGGGCGCGTTGGCTGCGATGGTGTATGCGGGCGGACTTGTCAAGAAACTGGACGGCTCCCTCCCCGGCGACCTGCTTGTGAGTGCGGTTGTGCAGGAAGAGGTGGGTGGGCTTGGGGCAAGGCATCTCGCCAAGACACTTGCGGTGGACCGGGCTGTTGTTGGAGAGGCGAGCGGCAACCAGCTGCGGCGGGGTCACCGCGGCAGAGTCGAGCTGCACGCTCGCTTCGAAGGGCGCTCGGTGCACGCCTCCATGCCCCACCTGGGAACCAATCCCCACTTCTCAATGGCCCGTTTTGTGGAGAGTCTGCAGAGTCTGGAAATGATATCGGACTCTGTATATGGCCGGTCCTCGGTGGCGCCTACGCGTGTGACAGTGAGTCCTGATAGCGCCAACATCACACCCACAACCCTGGAACTGGTGCTTGACTGGCGGAACGTTCCCACCGAAAGCCCTGAAGAGATTGAGGCAAAGCTGAATCAGTTGCTTGAGGACAGCCTACTTGAGGACTGCCGGGGCGAGATAGAGATAGCAACGAAGGCGCTGATCAGCTATACTGGCTTTGAGCTAGGCTATCGTGATTGCTTTCCCTCCTTCACCACGCCGGCCGGTCATCCCTGGTTGCTCGATGCCCGGTCAACCCTGGAGCGGGTCTTGGGACGCGACGTAGAGGTTGGGACCTGGCGCTTTGCCACCGATGGTGGCCACTTTGCTAAAGCGGGCACAGCGGTGCTCGGCTTTGGCCCAGGTGACGATGCTGTGGTACATACAAGTGTTGAGCGGCTCCCACTAGACGAGCTTCTGGAGAGTGTGGTAGGCTATATGGCACTGAGCCTAGTGTAGCCCATGCAGGCGTGAAGCTCTCTGTGATTCCGGTTCTGAGGAGTGCGAGGTGTAGTGGGTCTACGCGCAGAGGCAGAGAGTGGAGGGGAAGCCTCCAAGCTTGTGCGCACGAGTATGGTGCGCAAGCTTATCCATCTGTCTATGACTATCATCCCGGCACTTGGCTGGCGGATCTCTTTGTGGCTGGCCCTGGCATTTGCCGGTGCAATGCTGGCTGGGTCGCTGGTGGTTGAGGCGGCGCGGGGCTGGTGGCCCTGGCTCAACCGGCTGCTGTGGCGGCTGCTACCGACGGTGTTCCGTGACTCGGAGAATCGTCGCACACTTGGGTCCACCTGGTTTGCAGTGGGAGCGGTGGTGTCGCTTCTTCTCTTTGGACGGGATATTGGAGGGACGGCCATCCTCTTTCTCTGCTGGGGTGATCCGGCAGCCGAGATCGTGGGCAGGCGATTTGGGCGGGGCTGGCACGGCAAGACGCTAGCCGGGAGCCTGGGGTGTCTGTTGGCGTGTTTTCTGGCTGGCGCGGCTGGTGTCGGCTTTGGTGGACTGAGCCCGTGGGCGGCGCTGGTTGGCGCGAGTGTGGCAACTGCCGTCGAGCGTTGGTCCCCGCCCCCCGATGATAATGTGTGGATGCCTGTCCTCTCGGGGCTGGCGACTGCGGTCACGGAAGGATTGATTGGAGGAAGTGTTGTTCTGCTCCCAGTGTGGAACTGAGTTGAAGAAGGGCGAGGTAGGTGGGCGGACGCGCCTGGTTTGCCCTTCATGTGAGTGGGTTGCCTATGGGCATCTGCGAGTAGGTGCGGGAGTGCTCTTGGAGCGAGATGGCGCGCTGCTCTTGCTGAGACGGGGTCCCACATGTGACGCCTTCCCCGGCGCGTGGAACTTGCCCTCTGGCTACTGCGAAGCGGATGAGCCTCCACCGGTCGCTGCAGGGCGAGAGACTGCAGAGGAGACCGGGCTCCAGGTGAAGGTAGGACGCCTGGCCGATGTGTATTTCTTTGACGATGATCCCCGTGGGGCCGGCCTGTTGATGGTGTACGAAGGTGTGGTAGCCGGCGGTGAGCTTCGAGTGGATGATAGAGAAGCGGTGGCTGCAGGTTACTTCGCTCCGGATCTCCTTCCCGAGCCCCTGTGTGGGGGCGGGCACGATCAGGCTATTCTGGCATGGAAGGCGCGGATGCACGATCGCTGGCAGCCGGGACAGCCCATGCGGTACTGCCCGCACTGTTCGCACCCGCTCGAGGACAAGGTAGCCTATGAACGCTTGCGCCGCGTCTGTCCGGCCTGCGGGTATATACACTTTCGCGCGCCCAAGGTTGGCGTGTCGCTGGTGGTTGTGGACCGAGGGCGGA
>JASFLR010000607.1:0-3030 GCA_050117995.1 Anaerolineae bacterium | reverse complement strand
ATCTGGGGCGACCGGCTACAAACACAGGTCGCGGCTCGCCAGATCTGCTGCCCTTCTGCCGGATGGCAACCCCATGTTGCTCGAGATCCAGCGGGGGCGGGTTACTGCCAACTGACGGTACCACACATGGAACACCATCTGGGAGGAAGGTGTTCATGCAAATACGGGCGTCGCTTACCCACAAGGGCAAACGGCGCCCGATCGAATCCTCTCGCTCTGGCCTTCAGGTCAAGATGCACGACTTTGCCAGCGCCGGCGCGCCGACGCTAGAAAGGAAGTGTGTCCTCCTCAATACCCTCTGGAGGTGGCTCACCCATGGGTGGTCCAGACGAAGCGTCGCCGCGACCACCCAGGAACCTGACCGTCGCGGCAGTTAGCTCAAAGCTTGCCCGGGCGACCCCGTCATTGCCAGTCCAGACACGCGGGTTTTGAGAGCCGTCCACGGCGTCGCCGCTCACCTGGCCCTCGACAAAGACCTGCTGGCCCTTGGTGACATATTGGTTGACCGTCTCAGCCAGCCCGCGCCAGCAAGTCACGCGCCACCATGTGGTCAATTCCCAGTTCCTGCCGTTGTAGGATTCCTTCCAGCCGTTCGGGCAGGGGCGCTCCCCTCCGCCCGGCTGCGTTTTGGAGATCTTTTCCGTGGTTGCCACACTGAAATCGGTGACTGCCACGCCGTCGGGGGTGTAGCGCATCTGTGGATCCCGTCCCACATTGCCAATGAGCGTTACGCGCTGGAACATGCTGCGACTCCTTTCTACATATCGACTGCCCCGGAACGATCAATTAGGGATATAATCAAGTGAATCTTACCGCAAAACGGGCCAAATGTCAATTAGGGTTCCGCGCCGCCGCGGGACTCGATAGAGAACCGGTTACCCTCGGGGTCCACGCCATCAGCAACCTGGACGCCGGGTGCTGGGGATCTGATCTCGCCCATGGGAACACCCCGCTGCACGAGCTGTCGACGGGCAGCTGGAACGTCCAGGACGCGAAAGACGATCTTGGGCGCATCAGCGCCAAGACGGCGCTGCCCGCCTACGTGGAGGGCCAGCGTGCAGGACCCGGTCTCCAACTCGACCCAATGGACGCCCGTCCAGTCGCCCCGGTCCAGGGGTTCCCTGACCGTGAGTCCCAACAGATCGCAATAGAAGGAGACCTGGGCGTCCATGTCCTGGACGTAGAGGATCACCTCCATCAGTTCCCCGGCGATGGCCACTGTCGTACCTCCCGCGCGGTCAAGGCCGCGTTTGTGAGGAGAGTATAGCATAGCCCCATCGGCTGAGCAAGATCTGCCGCGAGACGTGGTGTGGGATGCAGGGTGTTTCGGATTGGATCTGCTGGAGGGCAGCAATTCTCAGCAGAAGATTGCTCTCCACGCGTTCTTGGGGTATAATTCATGAGAGCACCTTGGGACGTGGTGTCAATCCATGTCCGGGCCACAGGTGCCCGGATTGCCCTCTCGACATTGACGGTCGTTGGGGCAAAGGAGACGATTTCAAGAGGGTGGATCCGATAGAGTACCTTGGGTTTGAGGTCGAGATCGATCAGGGGCGGGACGGCGAGTACCCGGTCCGCGTCATCTCGGTAGCAGGACAGGCGCAGGCAACGATGCGCCTTCCGTTTGATCTGCAAGCCCTGGAGAGGGAGCTCCAAGCACTGCGTGCTGCCATGGACGCCGCGGACGGAGGGCGCCGCAGAAAGGAATCGGCGCAGCAGCAGGCCCAAGCCTTTGGGCAAACGCTCTTTGATGCGCTGTTCCGAAACCAGATCCGCGTGCTGTACAATTCGATCCGCCACCAGGCCACTGAGGAGAATAAGCTGTTCCGGCTTGAGTTGCGCATCGAGCCGCAGGAACTGGCTGTCCTGCCCTGGGAAACCCTGTACGATAAGCAGCTCGGTGAGTATATCTGCCAGGCTGCGTCTCTTGTGCGGCATGTGGAGGACCCGGAGCGAGATTGGCCTTCGATCGCGACACCTCCGCTGCGCATCTTGGGGATGATCGTCCATCCCGGCGACGGGCCGACTCCGGGCTCAGAGGCGGAGAAGCAGCACCTGGAAGAGGCAACCAGCCGCCTGCGAGCGCTCGAGTTGGTGGAGCTGGAGTGGGTGGAAGGGCAGAGCGCGCGCGACCTGGTGCAGGCGCTCGGCCGCAAGGAATGGCATGTCTTTCACTTTATCGGGGACGGCGGGCTGGAGCGGGATACCGGCGAGGGATTCGTGGTCGTGGACGACGACGCGGGGCAGAGCCGCCGCTTGACCGCAAGCCAACTGAAGTGGCTGCTGTCCAAATGCAAATCGCTGCAGATGATCTGGTTGAGCGCATGCTCGGGGGCGCTGGGGGACAGGCCGGACCGCTTTGCGGCTACCGCCGACCTGCTGGTGCAGAAGGGCATCCCGGCGGTGCTCTCGGCGCAGCTCGGTATCAACAGTCCGGCGGCCGAAGCCTTCATCGAGGCGTTCTACGCGGCCCTGGCTGCCACGATGCCGCTGGATCTGGCGGCGCTCAAGGGTCGGATGGCAGTCCAGATAAACGGTACCGCGCCAGTTTGGGGTGCTCCGGTTCTGCACACCCGCCTGCCCGATCTGCGGTTCTTTGAGCGGCAGTCGATCAGGAGTGCGGCGCAGCGGCGCGGCGAGGAGGCGCTGTCCAGTGATGATTTCGAGCGGGCGCTGACCCAGTATGCTCTGGCGGTCGAGATGGGCGCACAGCCCGGGATCCAGGAGCAGCGGGAGCTGGCGGAGTCGGCCGTGCAGGCGATCGAGGCCGCGGAAAAGACGCTGAACACACCTGCCGCTGACGTGGAAGCTCAGACGGATTCGGTCGTCGAGGCGACAGCCGACCTGGAGAGGCTGCAGGAGCGGCTGCCGGCGAGCATGGTCATACCGGCGCTGTTGGGGCGTTTGCGGGAGCAGGTGCCGGGGCTGCGGGGGCGCCTTTGGCAGAAGGGCCAGGAGCTCCTGGAACTCAAGACAGTTGGGCTGACGCTCGAGCAGCGCTACAGGAGGATGGAGGATAGCGTTCGGCTG
>JASFLR010000606.1:0-3033 GCA_050117995.1 Anaerolineae bacterium | reverse complement strand
GTCCCATTCGAGAACTATCTCATCATGGGCATGGGCAAAACGCCACTGGTAATGATCTACGAAGCCCAATTCATTGAGGCTGCTTCGGAGGGTAGCCTCCAGCCTGATATGGTGTTGATGTATCCCGAGCCGACCATATTTTCCAAGCATATCTTGGTGAGCCTTAGCGAAGGGGGCGAACGGCTGGGCGAGTTGCTGCGCGACGACCCGGACCTCCAACGCCTGGCCGTCGAGCATGGCTTCCGAACAACCGATGCAGCCTACTTCCGCGAGCTCACAAGCAGGTATCAATTGACCATGCCCGATTCTATCGTGAATGTAGTCGAACCACCAAGCTATGAAATACTCGAGAGCATGATTCAACAGATCGAGCAGAAGTACTAAGGAGGCAACGCTCATGAGCCGTGAATTGGTACCACCCGAAACCCTCACACCGCCACAAGCAGTAGTCCCTGTCCCGCAAGAGGAAGCTGATGGGATGGTCAAGCTGGAGCCGCAGGTCCTGGCAACGCTGGACGACAAGGTAGCCGAGTTCGTTGATGCTGTTGTCAGCGCCCAAGTCCACAGCGAGCCGTTCGAAGAACGGCTCACGGCCATCCACAATCTGGGCAGTGAGGAGATTCGCGCATCGGCCGGCGTATCGAACCGCATGCTGGAGCGGCCGGTCAAGACAATGGAAGGCGGGATCTTTGACGACAAGTCGTCTGTGTCCAGAGCGTTGGTAGAACTTCGCAAGACGGTTGAGGACCTGGACCCGGCAAGCCAGGGTGATCTCCTGTCTCCGCGCAAGCTGCTGGGCATTATTCCCCTCGGCGACCGGCTGCGAACCTATTTCATGAAATATGACTCCGCTCAGCATCACATCAACAGCATCCTGAACCAACTCTACAGGAGCCAGGATGAGTTGCGCAAGGACAATGCCGTCATTGAGCAGGAGAAGGCCAACATGTGGATGCTCATGGGCAAGCTGCAGCAATATGCCTACGTGGGCAAGCAGCTCGACGCCGCACTGGAGAGCCGGATAGCCCAGATCGAGCTGGAAGACCCGGAGAAGGCGCGCGTGGTCAGGGAGGAGCTCCTCTTCTACGTGCGCCAGAAGGTTCAGGATCTGCTAACTCAGCTCGCCGTGAATATCCAGGGCTACCTGGCTCTAGATATGATCCGCAGGAATAACTTGGAGTTGATCAAGGGCGTCGACCGCGCCACGACGACCACGGTCGCGGCCTTGCGAACAGCCGTGATCGTAGCTCAAGCCCTGGCCAACCAGAAACTGGTTCTGGACCAGATTACGGCTCTGCGTGCGACGACGAGCAATCTGATCCTGTCTACCTCAGAGCTGCTGAAGTCGCAGACGGGCGAGATCCACCAGCAAGCCACCGGCGCCACGCTGGATCTCGGACAGCTGCAGGCTTCTTTCAGCAACATCTACGAGACGATGGACATGATCGCCAATTACAAGGTGCAGGCCCTGGATGCCATGCGCCAGACAGTGGACGGTCTGTCGGTCGAGGTGACCAAGGCCCAGTCCTATCTGGATCGAGTGCGGCAAGAGGAATTGGCCGGAGCGACCGAGGATTTGGACTTGCTGGCTGCCCCGGAAGAAGACGATGGGGTTGTAGATTTCTGATGGACGAGGAGGGGTACCGCTCCTCGTACGCGCAGCGACTGTCTACTGGATCATACGTTGGAGGGTGTAATGCGTAAGAGCGCTCGGATGGGACTGGTTTTGCTGCTGGGACTCGTTGCCTCTCTTGTCCTGGCAGGTTGCGGAGGCTCTGCAAGTGAGCTCACCGTCCTGGCTGGGTCGGAACTAAAGGACATCGAGCCCCTACTGGACGAAATCCGCGCGGAGACCGGTGTCTCCCTGCAGATGGAGTACATCGGCACGTTGGACGGTGCGGAGAAGCTGATGGCTGGTGAAGACTATGATCTAGCCTGGTTTTCCCACGCCAAGTACCTGACGCTTCTGCAGGAGACCCAGAGCCGGATTTTGGCCCAGGAGAAGATCATGCTTTCGCCCGTGATCTTGGGCATCAAAGAGAGCAAAGCTCGAGCCTGGGGCTGGATCGACAACCCCGACCTGACGTGGCGCGACATTGTGGACAGGGCTGGAAGCGGCGAGTTGCACTACGGCATGACCAATCCCGCTTCTTCCAACACTGGTTTTTCAGCTCTGGTCGGGGTAGCGTCGGCCCTTTCCGGTAGCGCCGATGCCCTGCAAGCGGAGGATATCGGAAAAGTCAGCGAGCCCTTACAGCAGTTCTTCAAGGGACAGGCCCTGAACTCAGGCAGCTCGGGCTGGCTTGCCGAAAGCTATGTGCGGGAGCAAGATCGCCTGGACGGGCTTATCAACTATGAATCGGTGCTCTTGGGCCTCAACGAGAGCGGAGACCTGGCGGAGGACCTGGTCTTGGTGTACCCCAAAGAAGGGATCATCACGGCAGACTATCCACTGATGCTGATCAACGGCGACAAGCGAGAGCAGTATGAGACGCTGGTTGAATTCCTGCGTTCCCCCAGCTTCCAGGAGGAACTGATGGACACCACCAAGCGCCGCCCGATCAATCCCCAGGTTCCGCTAAACAGTGACTTCCCCAACCAGTTGGTGGTGGAACTCCCCTTCCCCAATAGCCTGGAGGTGGTTGACCAGCTCATATTCTCCTACCTGGATGAGCAGCGTGTGCCCTCCCATGCCTTTTTCGTCCTGGACACGAGCGGTTCGATGAAGGGGGCTGGGATCAGGGACCTCAAGGCTGCCCTGAAGAGCTTGACTGGCACCGACACGAGCCTGACTGGCCAGTTCGCCCGCTTCCGCGATCGAGAGCGCGTGACTATGGTCCCCTTTGACGAAGTGGTCAGTTCCGCCAGCACCTTTGACGTAGAGATCGAAGATCAGGTCGCCTTTGCGGAAATCCAGGCCTATGCGGACAGTCTGCGAGCCTCGGGCGGGACGGCCATCTTCTCAGCCCTGCGTGAGACCTATCGCCAGGCCCTCGAGGCCCTGATCATGGATCCCGACCGTTACTACTCGAT
>JASFLR010000605.1:0-3034 GCA_050117995.1 Anaerolineae bacterium | reverse complement strand
TGGCATTCGTTCACCTGGAGCCGGCCGAACTGAACGAAGGGAGCCAACATGAGTAGACCGCGGGCGCGAAAGCTCCCGGATGCCCGGCACGAGGTCCTAGCTGCCGGCCAGGTCGTGCCTGAGCCGCTGCACTGCGTGCAGTACGGCATCTGCTCCTTCAACTGCCCAATTGACATCGACGTGCGACGGCATGCTTGGCTGGTCACCCGCCCGCTACGACCAGGAACACGCCTTACCCACTAACCACGGCGAGCAAGGTACGATCCCCTGCCAGACCTGCCACCTGGAGAATCTGCCCGCCTATACCTGCTACAACTGCCACGAGCACGACCGGGCAGAGACCGAGCGCGAGTTCGCGGAAGAATTCACACCGTTCCCAGTTTCCACACAGGCAAGACACAGCCATCTCTCAGCCAGATCTGGTTTACTCGTAAATAGGCTAGATGGCACAAGGTCAGGCAATGGTTACCATTCTGCTCGTGGACAACAATCCCAAGCTGCTAAACATGCTGTGGCGCACCTTTCTGGCCAATACCGGCAAGCGCGGGCCTGGTTTTCCGGAAGGACTGCCGAGTCGCATCCAGCCGCCTTTTTACGAACTGGCAGAACAGCAGGATGGCACTATCTCGGTGGAGAGCCAGGAAGGGCACGAGAACGTGTTCTCTGTGACGCTGCCCCGCACAACAGACTGAGTTTCTCCTACTTGGGGCATTCTCTCGACGCACAAGACGACAGTCCTCCATATAGAATCAGTCTGTGGAGCCTTGTTGTGCCGTCTTGCGAGCCAGTCTATCACTCAGGTCTGGAACACCGATCCGCCATAGCTCTGCCACTCGGAGCGAATGACCCATTTGGATCACTTGGGCTGGCCAACCGGTTCTTGAGTAAACAGCATCTTGGGTCAGGAATTCTACCTTGACGTCCCCAACATGCTGGGCTATACTAGATGGGAGGCAGACAGCGCTTCGTCGCTCCGGATATACAGATTTGGCCATACTTTGACCTTGCGGGCCCGAAGTGAGGGATCAAGCGCGCGTCGCCAGATGGAACTGGCACCTTCGACTGCGAGACAGGAATAGCGGTGGGTTGCTCAGGCCGGGATGACAGAGACAGCTCGAATCCACCACAGGGAAGGGAGGATTCTATGCGCGTTCTGCTGGTGCAGCCCGACCAAAACCGCACGATTGGCTTGCAGCAGTTGGCCCGGGTTGAACCCCTCGGCCTGGAGATGATCGCCGGAGCGCTATGGAGCCGGCATGAAGTGTCACTGCTGGATCTACGCCTCGAACCCGATGCCCTGACCGATACCCTGGCGGCATTCCAACCCCACCTTGTTGGCATCAGTGCCACCTTTACGATAGACGTCTACCGCGCTCTTGAGATCGCCAGCGCGGCCAAGGCGGCGGACCCCCAGACCTTTGTCTTTGTGGGCGGCCATCACCCATCACTGCGCCCGGAGGACTTTTTCCATCCCGCCGTGGACGCCATTGTGATAGGCGAAGGGGAGCTGACCGCGTCTGAGCTGGCCGACACCGTGGCAGCGGAAGGCGACTTGGGCAGTGTGCGCGGCCTTGTGCTCAACCAGTCACAGGGCCAGCACTTTACCGGGCACCGGCCACTCCTGAAGGATCTGGATGCCCTGCCACATCCTGTACGCGTGCTGAACCCGACCTGCCGGCAGGAGTACTATGCCATCATTATCCGGCCTATTGCCCTGGTAGAGACCGCACGCGGCTGCCCGCATCGTTGTCGGTTCTGTTCCGTATGGCCCTTCCACCGGGGCTTTGTGCGGTACAAGAGCCCGGAACGGGTGGTCAGAGAAGTGGCGGCCCTCGAACAGCCACACGTCTTGTTCACTGACGACAACTTTCTGACCCATGGAGAGCGGGCTGGGGAGATTGCCCGCCTCATTCGGGAGCGGGGCATCGAGAAACGATACAGCCTTGAGGCCCGCAGCGACGACATTGTCCGCCACCCTGCGGTGATTGCACAGTGGCGAGAGGTCGGTCTGGATCACGTCTTTATTGGCTTCGAAAGGCCAGACCAGAGCGGTCTCGACGCGATTAACAAACACAACTCGGTGAGGAATAACGAAAAAGCCCTGGCTATCTTGAGATCGTCAGGCATTGAGCCCAACCCCTCCTTTATCGCAGATCCGGGCGACAGCCACGCGGATTTTGAGGCTTTGCGCGCGTATATCCGGCGGCTTGGTATCAAGTTCCCCTTTTTCAGCGTGCTGACCCCATTGCCAGGCTCAGCCCTCTTCACAGAGATGAAAGATAGCCTGACCACAGCCAACTATGAGCTGTTTGACTTGGCGCATGCGGTGATGCCCACCCACCTGCCGACGGATGAGTTCTATCAGGAGTTCGCCAGGCTGTGGAGGGACGCATATCCCTTCTGGAAGATTGGGCTGTTCCGGCTCGCCATGGCTTTGCGGGACTTGCGACCGGGCGGAGGCGGCTGGGTATTTTCACAGAAGGCGCTGACCGATATACAGCAGCACAGCAATGCTCGGATCTACCTGGAGGGTTTGAGCCAGGCTTCGGCCAGCGCATCTACCCAAATACATTGATCGCCGGGCGAAGGTATGTTCAGATTCATTTGGAGACTCCGGGCCATCGTGGCGCCTAGACGCCGCTGGCCAGCATCTCGCCAGGGTGCACTTGTAGGCTAACTCCACGCAAGACATGCACGTCGACGACCCCCATCCGATAAACCTTGGTCACGTCCTCGATGGAGATCAGCGTGCGGCCGTTGTCCATGGCAGTTTCCTCCTTGCCCAACCATTTCGTGAGGATCGCTCTCCAGCCACAGGCGCAGGTACGCCCATAGGGCAGGCAAGCCCCATCCTCCCGCACCCATGATATTTCATTGGCCTGAGACAAGACTGAGAGAAATCTAAAGATATGCTGAGAGAAGCCAGGGGCACCCAGCCAGGAGTGACCATGGCAGCAACCGCAGTCTATGGTCAACTGGGCAAGATGAAGACCCAATGCTGACAGAATAGAGCGATGGGGAGGTTAAAGAAGCA
>JASFLR010000604.1:0-3053 GCA_050117995.1 Anaerolineae bacterium | reverse complement strand
AGATTCGAGCTCCTTCAGTTTGGTCGCGGCAACCTCTACCCCTGCTGCGGCTATGTGGAATTGGGCTTCCGCACTGTGAACTTGAGCAACCAGTGACAGGGGCTGGTCTCGCAAGGCCTCCAAGGCCGCAACCATCCGCCTTGCGCCAGTTCTGTCTGCCCTGGCTGCATCGAGAGCAGCCTGGGCCGCTTCAGCGCGAAAGTTGTGGATGGTGTACAACCTCTTTTCCTCCAGCGTGCCCTGTGCGCGATACTGATCCCGCTCTACAATTGCCAACGCCAACTCTGCCTCAGCGCTCTCGATCTGTACGTTTGCCAGCTCCACGGCGGATCGGGCCTGGACCAACTGGGCCTCAATATCCTGTGGCCAATCGAGTACGTCCAGCAGACCCTCCCAGGCGGTCCTGGCAGCATCACGTTGGGCATTAGCCTGCTTCAATTGCGCTTGCGCTGGAAGAATCTCGGCTGGATGGGTTCCGGCCTGCACGGTTGCCAGACTAGCTTTGGCCGCCTGCACCGCAGCCTTCGCCTGGGCCATCTGGGCCAGCAGCACGCTGTCGTCGAGCACGACCAGTATCTCACCCGCCTCGACCTGGTCACCCTCGTCAGCATACAGGCCAACGATCCGACCGCCAAACTCCGAGACAATGGAAACAGACTCCCCTTCGACAGAGCCAGACGCAACGAGTACATCCGCCTCTTCAGCCTCTTTCTGGCCAGAGATAAAGCCAATGAATTGCTGCGCGCGACCAGCCTCCAAACCACCCTCAACGAGAAAGTGCGTGACCTGGTCGGGCGCCTGCCGAGTCCACCACCAGCCGCCAGTCACAAGTGCGACCACAAGGAGAAGTAATAGGACAATGATCCCTCGTTTCATCTAAAGCTCCCAGCTCCGCGCAGCTACTTGACTGTTTCTGACAAGAGCGCATCCGCCGGCATCCCCGGCTTTAGCGCATGATCAGGATTGGGCAGTCTGATCTTGACAGCAAAAACCATATTGGCACGTTCTTCCTGGGTCTGCACGTTCTTGGGCGTGAACTCGGCCTGGCTGGAAATAAAGTCAACGGCCCCGGAAAAAACGCGGTCGGGATAGGCATCTACTGTGACTGAGGCTGCCTGTCCCAATTGCACCTGACCCAACTGATCTTCGCGCACATAGATGGTCAGTGTAAGAGCATCCAGATCCGCGAGGGTTAGGAGCGGTGCTCCAGGCAATGCAACTTCGCCCACGTGCACGGGTCTTTCCAGCACCAGCCCAGAGATCGGTGCTCGCAGCGCGAGTTTGTCCAATTGCGCCTCTACCGCAGAGAGTGCACTGCGCGCCACCGCCACCTGCGCCTCAGCAGCAGCGATCTGCTCCGGAGTGGCTCCTATCCGCAGGCCCTCCACCTGAGCCTGGGCCAGTTCCACAGCCGCCGCAGCAACCTCGTATTGGGCCTCGGCAACATCCACCTGGGCTTGGAGGTCCACAGGATCCGCTTTCTGCCGGTTTAGCTCCGCCAGGTAGCGCTCGGCCCCTGCCAAGGCCACCTCTGCCTGCTCAGCACCAGTCCAGGCAGCCCAGGACTGGTAAGTTGCCAGATCTTTCTCGTATTGCGCCGACTGCAGCGTACTCGGTGGCACATACGGTGCGTTCTCCTCTAGCATCGAGACAATCTGCGATGCCAGATCGCGTGCCGTCTGGGCAGCACTGGCCAGGGCTTCTGCCTGCGCTGCCTGATAGTTCAGGACGTTACGTTGGGTCCGAGCCGACACTATAGTGAGTTCCAGTTCCTGTGGGTTCTCGAGCATTGCCTGGGCGTCCGTCCATACGATCTGGGCTGCATCCCGTGCCGCTTCGGCCTGCGCCACCTGTGCCTCAGCGCGGGCCAGCGTCTCTTCCCTGGCATTGGCCTTGACGAGAGCTAGTGTAGCCTCCGCCACCTCGAGGTCTGCTCCGGCTATCTCAATCTGGGCCTGCAGCAGCGACTCATCGAGCTCGACCAGCAGGTCGCCCGCACTCACTTCGTCTCCCTCGCTGGCGTGCAGTTCGACGATGCGCCCACCCAGATCGGTGGTCACCGATGCTTTCTCCGCTTCGATAAATCCAGAGGCAGAGATACCCTGTGCCTCCTGCTGTGGCTCCAGCCCGAGTTCATCAACGGCCTTCTCGAACTCGTCAATGACTTCGGCCCACACATCCGGGTTCTCGCCAAAGTACCACCAGCCGCCGGCAACCACCACGGCGACAAACAGCAACGAAACCCCAATTATGATTGTTCGTCTCATGGTCCTCCTCTACGGCCCCCTACCCGACTAACCTGCTTCCTCCCCTGCCACCCGCACACTGGAGATAAAGACATCCTCCAGAGATGGTGCGATCACATCCATCGTCCGTACGTGAACCCCGGCAGACTCGAGCCTCGCGGCTATCTTGGGCTCAAGCGCGCTCACGTCGGGAGCCACAGCGTGAACGAGGGCACCATAAAGCGCTACTTCCTCGAAAGCTTCCATGCCACGAAGAATGGGAATGGCCGCTGCCGGGTCATCGCAGTCGATTTCTAGCACCTGCCCGCGCATCTTCGTCTCCTTGATGACAGCCGGCGCCCCCTGCACGACGATACGCCCGCGCTGGATGAAGGCCAGGCTCTGGCAGTGCTCCGCCTCCTCCATGTAGTGGGTAGTGACCATTATGGTTGTACCTTGCTCGGAAAGATTGTACAACAGATCCCAGAAAGAACGTCGGGAGATGGGGTCAACGCCTGCCGTCGGCTCGTCCAGGAACAGCATCTCTGGCTCATGGATGATTGACGCGCCAAGAGCAAGCCGCTGCTTCCATCCCCCGGACAGGTTGCGGGTTAGCTCCCGTTCGCGACCCTCCAGCCCGGCCATTTGGAGCACGAATTCTTTGCGCGCCCGAAGCTTTCGGTTATTTACACCATAGGTACGCCCATAAAAGTTCAGATTCTCATCAACCGTGAGATCGTCATACAGGCTAAACCGCTGGGACATGTAGCCGATTCGTCTTTTCACCTCATTGGCCTGCTTGACAACGTCAAAGCCCAACACCGTGGC
>JASFLR010000603.1:0-3054 GCA_050117995.1 Anaerolineae bacterium | reverse complement strand
CAAGAAGATCACATTCCAATCCACATAGCCCAGCGCACCATCAAAATCAAAGACAAAGAGTCCTTCGAAGACCAAGTGGCTCAGGTAACTGATACCGAGAACCACTGTCGCGCCCGCCAAGGCTGCCAAGGTGTTATGTAGCCTGCCCAAAGCAACCGTCACCAGAACAGCGGCGAACACCACTGTAGCCAGCCAGAAAGCAGGGCCGATGGTTCGCTGCAGCGTGATGTCCGGCAGGGCCACCGCTTGCCCGCTCTCCAGACTGTCGATGGCGGCAGCGTCCAGTGCAATCTCTTTGTCCTCAAAGTGAGCGCGCGTCAGCTGGATGGTCAGCCTGCTGGTAACGTCTTTCGTGAGGGCCAGTGCGTACCGACCGTCAGCCTGCGTAGTAGTCCCCGCAATGGGCTCGTCTTGACCAGACTCCAGTGCCGCAACCTCGACGCCTGCCACTGGCTGGCCTTGCGGATCATACACCAGGCCTGTGAGCAGTTGCGAGGACTCGGTCTCCTCTGCTCTTGCATTGGGACCGGACAGCAGGAGCATGAGGCTCAGTCCCAGCAGCAGTGCGAGCAGGGTCCACGACCAGAATCGCTTGTCCACCCGCTACCCTCCTTCTGCCAATATCACTTTGGCGCCCGTCTCGCGCTCGATCCGCTCCTGGAAATCAGCCTGCTGAGCTTCGGTAAAGACATTGTGCTCGTCTTCGCCTCCGGGCCGTCCTAGTACCAAGTAGTCGGCGCTCAGCTCGTGGCATAGCTTGGATATCTCTTCTAGCACATTGCCGTGGCGCACAACAGTTTCGGCGGTCACGCCCTGATCTTGCGCTTGGGCCTGCGCGGTGTAGAGGATCGACTCGCCCATGCTTCGCATCTCTTCAGAGATAGTGCGCACTCGGCTGGTGACCGTGTGCGTCAAAAAGTTGAGGTTCACTACATACAGTAGGTGCAAAGCGAGACCTGTTTCGTTTGCAAGAGTAACTGCCCGGCCAATCGTGTGCCGGCTACTGGGCCCTCCACGAACTGCACAAACGATTCCGCTCATCTTGGTACCTGATTTCTCCCAGTCTTTCGCTGCCATTGTTGCAGGCAGCGACCTACAGAGCAGTGCGCCCTTCGGCCAAGCTCAGCTTTCGACGTCGGGTCCACTTCAAGGGGAACGGCGTCCACGCCCTGTGCCCCTCCCTTCGCCACGGTTTTCGATGGCGGTTGCTACTCTGCGCGATCGCCCGCGCCGTGCCCTGGCTGGTTCGCTGTGCGACGCCAGCGTGCTCTTCTGACGCTCAGTCTCATCACGTATTCCCAGCATGGTCATCGTTGCCCGGATGCGCCAAAGACTCGCTGCCTCTAGCTCGCCCAGCTGAAGCAATATCTCTCTCAGCTCTGGGTCAGCCGTCATTTTCCTGTCCATCAACTGCTCTTTGTACCACGAGACAGCTTTGGCCAGACCATAGCGAGCAAAGCGCAGCCGCGACCGCATATCTGCCTGGTTGGCCGCGTGATCCAACAACTTCTTGACAAAGGGCAGATCCTGTGCTGCGACACCCAAGTTCGGCAGGTACCCGGATAGGGCCTCTATTGCCGAGCTCTGGGCGTCGATCAGCGCTTGCAGGAGCTTGAGCACCTCTGGATGAGCCTCAGATTCCAGAAATGACTCAAAGACCTTGGTGTAGGTCAATCGATATCGAAGGTTGCGCACCAGGCGCTTTGCCACGATCGTGTCAGCGATTTCTGCCATCGATCCGCCCTTTTCTGATGCAGGGCGCTACTGGCTTCAGGATGTCATCCTCTTCGACTCTGAAGCCAGAGCGCGCGACGTTCTGCAGACTGGCCTAACGACCTGCCTTGCGACGTTGCCATCGTGTGCGCTTGAGCCTCTTCCTGTGCTTGTGCTTTGCCATGCGCCTCTTGCGCCATTTCTTCACACTTCCCACGACACTCTCCTTCTCAGGTTTCTTAGCACGAGCTCCGAGTCGAGCAGATTGCTGGCTACTTGGGCAGCTTCAGGCCCAGGAGTCTCCGTACTCGCTTGCGATCCACTCGGTCTATCGGATGATCCTTATCAAAGCTCCGGCGAACCCGTTTCGATTTTTTGCGGCGCAGGTGGCTGCGCTTGGTCTTGAGCCTGCGCAGCTTGCCCCTGCCCGTAATCTTGAACCGTTTTGCCGTTGCTTTGTGCGTCTTCATTTTGGGCATTGTGCCCCCCTTCCAAACACATCCTTTGCCCACCCGTCAGATTCTCAGGCGGGCTCCGATCTTGCGCTAGTAGCGTCTGCGACGACTTTGCTTCTTGCGCTGGCGGTTACGTTCCCGCCGCTTTGCCTTGCGTAGGGCAATCCGCCGCTTCTCGCTGTTAGATAGAAAGAAACGCTTCTTGCGTACGTCACTCAACACTCGCTCTCGCTGTACCTTCTTCCGAAAGCGCTTGAGTAGCTGCTCTGGTGATTCACCAGGTTTTGACACAACGGATACCAATTGACTTCACCTCCCTCTGTTCTAGTATGCTAGCGCGCATGCGGTATCTTGGCTCCGCAGCGCGGGGCCCGACAGTGTATAGTGTGCCACAGGCCAGATTCAGCTCGGTGGGCGAGTGCATGGTTCGCCGGAGCGCTATTGTCCCGCCACACTGCCTACTTGGGTGACTGCTGGTCCTGAAGCTGGTCCAGCGTAGTGTCAAGCCAGGCCAACTCCGCTGCAGCCAGCGCTAGGCCGTAATCAACGGCCAACTGCTGACCCAAGTTCGGTCCGGCAGCCGGCACCTTCAGGTGGTTGGCAAGCGCTTTATGGTGGCTTGCGACCTGCTCACGCCGCTGCTGTAGGTGGGCGCTAAGTATAGGACGCGTATGGCTGTCAGCCAGCACCAAGCGCATCACAAAGGCCTTCAGTGAGGCGCACTCGGCAATTGGCTGGTGTATCCATGCCTGCAGCACTTCCGAACCAGCCTCAGTGATGCTGTAGATCTTCTTTGGAGGCCGTTTGATCCCTGGTACTCGCTCCATCGTTACCAGGTCCTCCTGCTGCAGAGCTCGCAGAACAGGATAGAGACTTCCACCACTGG
>JASFLR010000602.1:0-3062 GCA_050117995.1 Anaerolineae bacterium | reverse complement strand
TGTAATGCTACAATGGGTTCGGTCATCGGTTGCCTCCTTATTGTGGTTTTGTCCAGACCCACATGGAAGCACCCGATGGCCTTTTTGTCAAGGTTCCCTTTTTACACCACTATATGAGATTCTACCAACTATGAAAACGCCGCCAGGAGCATGCTCCCAGCGGCAAGGAGTCTGGCGCGCCTGGAGGGACTCGAACCCCCAACCTACTGATTCGAAGTCAGGCGCTCTATCCATTGAGCTACAGGCGCACAAAACAAGTCCATCCCAAGTATACCACAAGTGTAGCCAGCCACAAAATGCGACAGGGTGCGAAATGCCGACGGGCCTGGGAAGTGCTTTGCGCAAGACAGCCTTCTGAAGTAGAATGGCCAGTGTCTGATGAAGGCTGGCAGTTCTCAGCACTGGGACCTGACGCGCAGAACAGATGAGGATCACGTAGACATGGAGATCGAGTCTGGGATAACTGAGCGCATTCTGGATCAAGCCCGCCATCTGGGCTTTGATCTGGTCGGCTTCGTACGTCCCGAGCCCCCCACCACCGTTGATCGGTACCGAACCTGGCTAGAGAACGGATTTCATGGCGAGATGGCCTATCTTGCCCGGACGGATGCAATGGCCAAGAGAGCTGATCTATCCCTCCTCCAGCCTGATCTGGGGTCAGTCGTAGTTGTGGGAGCAAACTACTACACGTCGACGCTGGCCCCAAGCCTCGCAAATGATCCTTCCCGAGGCATCATCGCTAACTATGCCTGGGGGGGGGAGTATCACGACTGGATGACATCACGCCTGCACAGGCTGGCGGACTTTATCGGGAGCGCCTGCCAGGCGCCGGTCGCCTATCGAGCCTATGTGGACACCGGGCCCATACTCGAGCGAGAGCTTGCCGTCCGAGCTGGTCTGGGCTTCGTGGGAAAGAACACAAACGTGATACATCCGCGAATGGGCTCATGGCTCTTCCTGGGGGAGCTCTTGCTGAACACTGAGCTTCCTGTAACGCCAGCCGCTCCCGTCCAAGGGACCTGCGGAGGATGCACCCGCTGTCTGGACGCCTGCCCAACAGGCGCCCTAGTCGCCCCCTATCTATTGGATGCTAGACGCTGTATCTCCTACCTTACGATCGAGCTCAAGGGAACCATTCCCCGCGATCTGCGGCCGCTGATGGGCAACCGCATCTTTGGCTGCGACATCTGCCAGGAGGTCTGTCCGTGGAACCGGCGTCACTCCTCACCCACATCGGAGCCGGGCTTCCAACCCGACTCAGACACCCTGGCCCCCCACCTGGTCGACCTACTCTCGCTGGACGCAGAGGGCTTTCGCTTGCGCTTCGGTGACAGCGCCATCGCGCGTGCGAAACGGCGTGGCCTGCTGCGCAATGTGGCTGTGGCACTGGGCAACTGGGGCCATCTTGACACTATAGCACCGCTTACCACCGCTCTGCGCGATAACGAGCCGCTCGTCCGGGGACACGCAGCATGGGCGTTGGGGCAGACAATGAGCACGCAAGCTCAGTCCACACTTGTGCAGGCGCTGTCGTCTGAAACCGATCTGTGGGTGCGAGAGGAGATCGCGCAGGGACTGGAAGCGCTGAATAGGGGCCTCTCACACTCCTGATCACGTCTCAGGCATCAACAGGACCATGGAAGCGGAGATCACTTTCTGCTACCACAGGCGGCGCGGCAGCCCTGCGACACATCTCGATATCTTTTATCGCAGCTGGACGAAATATGGTATAATGCGCGTGCCTACCGAGACTTTCGTGAGAAATGGGAGAGATCAGCATGGTGGTGCAAGATTTGCTAGAGCAGCATGAGATATTCGAAAGCGTTCCGGCGAACCTTGTCAAAGAGATCCTTGACAGCGCACAGATCGCCCCGTATGCACCAGGTGAAGTCATTGTCCCCGCTGACCAGCCATTCACCTTTTTCGGCGTTATCCTAGACGGTGAGGTAAATGTCTACCTTACTGAGCAACAAGAGGATCTGAAAAGCGTTGAGACCCTGGGGCGTGGGGACCACATTGGCGCGATGTCCCTACTCACCGGGTCCGACTCACCGGTGGATTTAATAGCCACCACACCCTGCCGGGTAATGCTGATCCCGCCCGAGGTCTTTCACCGCTGGGTTCAGGCCGACACGGTCGCATTGCAAAAGTTCTCCAAGTCGATCGCTCGGAGGAGCATACTGGTCGAGCAGCAACAACAAGCAACTATCCAACTCATTCGGGAGCGAGCAGCGGAAAAGGACCCCTATGGACTGAACCTGACACCTGATGAGCCCCAGAAGCTGCTTGTGCTCAATCTCCGCACAGGCTCACTCAAGTACCGCTTCTTCGATACCGACGACGAATCCAAGAACGTCGAGGGCCAGGTGGAATGGATCGGTGAGCCCAGGGCAGCACAGACCCACATCACGATCAGCGGACAGCACACCTTCAAGCTGGGCGAGATAGATCACCGGCAGGCACTCGAGGCTGCGCTCGACCGGCTGGTGGACCCCGAGATTGGCGTACTGCACAGCCTCAAGGATATCACAGCTGTGGGTCACCGCGTCGTGCACGGCGGAGACAAGTACTCCAGCCCAGTACTCATTGACGATGAGGTCTTGGCAGACATCCGTGCCATTGCCCACCTCGCCCCACTCCATAATCCCCTGCACGCCCTAGGCATCGAGTGGTGCCAGACCATCTTGCCCGATATACCACAGATCGCGGTATTTGACACAGCATTCCACCAAACGATGCCTCCGTACGCCTATCGATACGCGCTTCCGGAAAAGCTGTACACGGAGGATGGCATTCGCCGCTACGGTTTCCACGGCCCCTCTCACCAGTACGTAGCAATGATGGCGGCTACCTATCTCAAGGAGCGCTTCTCACGCCTCAAGATTATCACCTGTCATCTGGGTGAAGGCGCCTCGGCCTGTGCCATCGACCACGGGCGGTCGATCGACACCAGCATGGGCTTGACGCCCCTCGAGGGCCTTGTCATGGTGACCCGTTCTGGGGATATTGACCCTGCCATCGTCACCCAACTCATGCGGAAGGGCTTATCTGCTGACGAGATC
>JASFLR010000601.1:0-3062 GCA_050117995.1 Anaerolineae bacterium | reverse complement strand
CTTGCCGATGGGAGCAGCAAGTTCGCCAAGAGAGTGCTGGACAAGCCGGATGCTGTAAAGCTCGTGCCTCGACGCTATGGTCGATATGGCGTGCCGGTTGCCGGGTTCGAGTCGGCCCTGAAGGCAGCGCCGGATCCGGACGTGATCCTGGTCGGTTCCGGCATGACCTATTGGTATCCTGGTGTGGTCGAGGCCATAGCGCGCTTGCGTGCACGGTACGCTGGCGTGCCGGTAGTGCTGGGTGGGGTGTATGCTACTCTCTGTCCAGGGCACGCGCAGATGCGCTCGGGGGCGGACGCATTCGTCACCGGCCCGGGCGTGGCCCCGGCGCTGCGCTTTGTCGACGAGGCGACTGGACGCGATTCGGCGCCTGAACGGTATGCTGATCCCTGCAACTGGCCCGCACCGGCGCATGATCTAGTGTCGCGGCCCTTTGCGGCGATCGTTACTTCCTGGGGATGTCCCTATCGTTGTACCTATTGTGCCAGTCACAAGTTGGCGCCTAGGTTCGTGCGACGCGAACCCGGTGCAGTCGTGCACGAAATTGTGGAATGTGCACAGCGTGGCATTGTGGATTTCGCTTTCTACGATGACGCGCTGTTGGTCGGTGGTGGTCACCGCTTCACAGCCATCCTGAAGGCAGTTGTTGCGCGGGGATTGCGCGTGAGGTTTCACACGCCCAACGGGCTGCACGCCAGAGGGATTGCCGGTTCTCTGGCGCAGCTCATGAGACAAGCTGGCGTGGCGACTGTGCGTTTGTCGTTGGAGACGATCAACCCCCTCCGGCAGCAGAGCACCGGGGCCAAGGTGACCACAGCTGAGTTCGAGGAAGCGGTCTCACACCTGCGCGCCGCAGGCTATGGTCCGGCGGAGTTAGGAGCCTATATCCTGGCCGGGCTCCCGGGCCAGATGCTTGCCGAGGTGCAAGATACGGTCGAGTTTGTACATCACCTCGGAGTCCAGGCAAAACTCGCCCTCTTTTCGCCGATCCCGGGCACACTCGAAGGAGACCGGGTGCTGGCACCTGGTACGGACCCGCTTTTGCACAACAACACGGTCTACCCCTATCTGTTAGGCAGTGATTACGCCCGCGAACTCCAGCGCGTAAAGCAGATTGCCAAAGAAGGGAACTCTGCACTACTGAGGGGCCGCTAGCAGGGCGACCTGCAACAATCAAGCCTGGTGGTGTCCAGCCAGTGCCTCTATTCGCGTGCGTGTGCCCTCTCCAGCAATTCCTGGGCAAGCACGTTGTGGTGGGCGATGGTCGCCGGCAGGTCCAGGCCCAGCATTGCGCCGTTCCTGACCACGGCTTGTCCATTGATGACTGATAGGTCAACGGTGGGCGGCGTGCAGAAGAGCAATGCAGCCAACGGATCAGCCTGGGCACCGGCAAAGGCGAGTCGATCGAGGCCGATGCCGATGAAATCGGCGGCCATGCCAGGCGCCAGGCAGCCGATATCGTCCCTTCCCAGCACTGCTGCTCCCCCGCGAGTGCCCAGCCAAAGTGCTTCCTCTGCGCTCATGGCTGTGGCTCCATGCGCAACCCGCTGCAGAAGCATAGTCTGGCGCGCTTCCGCAAGCATGTGACCACTGTCGTTGCTGGCGCTCCCGTCTACGGCCAGGCCAACACGAACCCCGGCGTCGACGAGCGCCCTGATGGGGGCTATGCCTGAGCCGAGGCGCATATTGGAGTTGGGACAGTGGGCCACGCCAGTGTTGGTCTCCGCCATGACAGAGATCTCCTGCTCGTCAAGGGTGACACAGTGAGCCCACCATACGTCTTCGCCGATCCACCCGAGCCGCTGCATCAGCTCAACGGGGCGCATTCCGAACTCGCGTATGCAGAAACGCTCTTCGTCGTGCGTCTCAGCGACGTGTGTGTGTAAGGTCAAGCCCCGCTCTCGTGCGAACTTGGCCGATGCCCGCATGAGGTCAGGTGTGACGGAGAAAGGCGAGCAGGGTGCAATTACGATGCGACACATGGAGTAGGGATCGGGATCGTGATACTGCTCGATGATGCGATCGCAGTCGAGCAGTATGGCACCTTCGTCTTCGACCACCGAGTCAGGAGGCAGACCACCCTTTGACTCGCCGAGCGACATGCTGCCCCGGCTGGGATGGAACCTAACTCCCAGGTGTCGTGCTGCGTGGATCTCCTGGTCGGCCCTGCTGTCGTTGGGATAGATGTAGAGATGGTCGGCCACTGTGGTGCAGCCGGATAGTACCAGCTCGCTGAGGGCTACGAGCGCGCTCACGTATATGGCCTCGCCGGTAAGTCCGGCCCAAATGGGGTATAGGGTCTGCAGCCACTGAAACAGCTCGACATCCTGCGCAGCAGGAACAGCGCGTGTGAGGCTCTGGTAGAGATGGTGGTGGGTATTTACCAGTCCTGGCAGGACGACCATATCCGTGGCATCAATCACCTCGTCAGCGGCGGGTGGCAACTCCTCGGTCACATCTACCTGGCGAATGACGTTGTCCACGACGTAAACACCCCCGTTCGGGATGCGGCGGCGCGCGTCGTCCATGGTGACCAACAGCCTGGCGTTTTTGAGCAACAATGTGGACATGCTCTGACTCCTTCAAAGACCTGGCAGCAGGCCTATGCCGCCAGGTAGCGCATGGGATTGACTATTCCTTGGCTTCGACCGAACTCCGGTCTGGCGTTCATACGGGTCTTTGTGGACGATTCTAGCACACAACAGGAAGTCCGTCAATGGAGGTGCAGCCTGTTTCTCAACGCATCGAAACTATGATATAATCCCCGAGCTATGTGGATTGAAGTGCAGATGGCAGCGTATGCGAGTCTAATATTCGGGTATGCCCTAGTGCTCCTCCTGGGAATCCGGTACCGGGTTGGTCGCGGGAAGGCCCAAAGATACCTGACCACGATCCTATCCCTGGCCCTGTTCCTGAGTGTGGCTCTGGCTATGCTAGATCTGCTCTTTGTGGGCAGATGGTGGGATTGGGTCTGGTACAGAACGGCACAGGTAGGCCTGGTGTTGCTTGCGCTGCTCGCTGCCGATCTGGCTGGCGTGTTCGTCGGAAGTGCGGGACGGCCG
>JASFLR010000600.1:0-3063 GCA_050117995.1 Anaerolineae bacterium | reverse complement strand
ATCGGCTACTGTTCGGGCATCGAGAACTACTCGCGGCATCTGACTGATCGCAAGGCTGGGGAGCCGGGATGGACATTGCTCGATTACTTTCCCGACGACTATTTGATGGTGGTTGACGAGAGCCATATGATGATCCCTCAGGTCCGGGGTATGTACAACGGGGACCGGGCCAGGAAGGAAGTGCTGGTAGAGCATGGCTTCCGGTTGCCCTCGGCCCTTGACAACCGCCCGCTCCAGTTCCACGAGTTCGAGCAGCGAGTGTACCAGGCCATCTATACCTCGGCCACGCCGGGCCCCTACGAGCGCGAAAAGTCAGCACAGATCGTAGACCAGATCATCCGGCCCACCGGCCTGGTGGACCCGGAGGTGATCATCAAGCCGGTAAAGGGGCAGGTGGACGACCTGATCGGCCAGATCCGGCGCAGGGTGGCGCTGGGTCAGCGGGCTCTGGTCACGACGCTCACAAAGCGGATGGCCGAGGACCTGGCTGATTATCTCGCCGAGCTGGGGATTAAGGTGCACTATCTTCACTCGGAGATCCAGACGTTGGAGCGGGTCGAGATCTTGCGAGACCTGCGGCTGGGTGTGTACGACGTAGTGGTAGGCATCAACCTGCTTCGTGAGGGACTGGACCTGCCCGAGGTGTCCCTGGTGGCGATCCTTGACGCGGACAAGGAGGGCTTCCTGCGTTCTGATACGGCCCTGATCCAGACGATCGGACGAGCGGCGCGCCACGTGGAGGGGCAGGTGATCATGTACGCGGACAAGATCACCGATTCGATGCAGCGCGCTATTGACGAAACCAACCGCCGGCGCGCCGTGCAGGAAGCGCACAACAAGGAGCACGGCATCGAGCCGCAGAGCATCATGAAAGAGGTGCACGACCTCACCGAACGGGTGCGGGCCGTGGCAGAGAAAAAGGAAGAGTACCGCGTCGGCGGGTTGCCCAGGGCTGAGGTGGGCTTTTTGATCCAGGAACTGGAAGCGCAGATGAAGGAGGCCGCGTCCAATCTCGAGTTCGAGAAGGCAGCCCTCCTGCGCGACCAGGTCTTTGAGCTACACAAGCAACTGGAGGACGAGGACGTGCCAGAGTGGGAGCGGATCTGGAAGGAAGGGCACGCTCGCAAGGCATAGGCAGTCATCACTCTGGGGATGGTGCTGACCATGGATGGGGATGTAAAGACTGAAGAACTTCAAAACCTGGCTGCAGTGATGATCTTGGGCGCTTCGGAGCTGACGGACAAGCTAACGGACACAGAAGCCAGGTCCTTGATTGACAGCTGTCTGGCACAGGCAGACGCTGCCGTGGACGGGCTGATAGCCTCACACGATCCCGCCGAGTTGTCTCCCGAGGACGCTGGCGAGATGATCGCGGAACGGGTTGCCCCGGTGCGCCGCTACATGGGCGCAGTCAACACGCTGGTTGGCAAGCGGCGCCGGCTGACCCCGGACCAGATGCTGGCCGAACTCGATGCCCTGCAAGCAGTGGCGTGGGAGTTACCCAAGCCGCTTTCGGCGCCCATCAGTGATGGAGCCATGAGCCTTTTGGCCCATTGGCCGACCGAAGGTGACAATCTGGGATTCGTGCTCGCGCTCTTGCATGTATTTGAGCCGGGGACTGCCGCCCGGACGCAAACTCCCGTAGGGCGGTCGAAGATGGATGCTGAGGATGACAGGTGACGGTAGCGGCAAGACAAAGCTAACCAAAAAGGGCTGGCTTGCCACCATGGCAGGAGTTCTGGCAACGCTCATCCTGGCGATTGCCTACCTGCTCGGCGGCGGCGGACCTGACGGGCCCGGTGGGGATACACAACCGTTCCCATTTGTGGAAGAGCAAGCTGAATCGGGCGGCGAAGCAGACCCCATCCTGGTCTTTTTCACCGCGCCGGCCTATCCGGACGATCCCGCTGATCACTATGGCGGACTGGACGAGGCGCTGGCGGCGGATATTGCCCGCGCCGAATTGAGCGTGGACGTGGCAGCCTACGATTTTGACCTGGAGAGGGTCGCTGACGCTTTGATTGCGGCGTACGACAAGGGTCTTCTCGTCCGGCTGGTGACCGACTCGGACAATGCAGAGGAGCTGGCTGTCCAGCAGCTAGGGGATGCAGGAATTCCGATTGTCGAGGACGGCCGAGGGGCGATCATGCACGACAAGTTCGTGGTCATCGACGAGCAGATCGTGTGGACTGGCTCGTGGAACCTGACGGAAAGCGGCACCTATCGCAATAACAATAACGCCGTGCGGATCAGGTCGGACCTGCTAGCCGAGAACTATACGGTGGAGTTCGAGGAGATGTTCGAGGACCGTGAATTTGGCCCGGGCTCTCCAGCCAACACACCTCACCGGCAGGTGCAGGTCGATGATGGGGATGATGGGGATGATGGCATTCTCATCGAGAGCTACTTTGCGCCGGAGGACCAGGTGGCGGACAGGTTGGTGGCTCTGCTGGGAGAGGCCAAGGACAGCATCCGCTTCATGGCTTTCTCTTTCACCGACGACCGCTTGGGCGGCGAGATGATGCGCCAGTACGAGGCTGGGCTGAGCGTGCAAGGAGTGTTCGAGGGGCGCAACGCCGACCCCGTGTACAGTGAGTTTGGCCGCATGTACAGTCTGGACCCACCCATGGATGTCCGGCTGGATGGCAACACCTATATGATGCACCACAAGGTGATCATCTTGGATGACAATGCGGTGGTCTTGGGCTCTTTCAACTTTAGCGAGAACGCGGACACGGCGAACGATGAGAATCTGCTGATCATCTACGATAGGGGGATTGCCTCGCTGTATCGCGGCGAGTTCAGACGGGTCTATAGGGAAGCTTCCGAGCCCCGCGAATAGGGTCCACGCGGACAGGGGCCGATTGTTGTCCGTCCGGAGCACGAATATGCAGGGGGCTGTTGCCCTCACCGAGCATGACTGTGCAGGAGTGTCAGCACGGGTCCCGAGCTCCTGTCGAGCCCGGGACCCGTGCTGTTTTCGGATCAGGCGTAGCGGGCGATGCCCAGCTTCTCCAGGCGCTGGCGGGTTGGGATGCCGTTAGCGTCCCATCCCCGGGCAGC
>JASFLR010000599.1:0-3065 GCA_050117995.1 Anaerolineae bacterium | reverse complement strand
CCATTATGCTGGTGTCGAGATGGTGATGAGCGGGGGGGAGGATGGACGCTTGATGCCGGTGTCGTTGGTGTTTGCTGTGGCCAATGTAGACGTGCCGCGAGCACTGGCCTTTAATCCAGACTACTCGTTTGACGGTGGATATTCCCGGGAGTTCCAGTCGATCTTCGAACAGGCCAGGAAGGAGGGATACTGTGTTTCCGACTGGTACGCCTTCGACAGGACGACTATCCCCGGAGTGCTGTCAGTGAACAATGGCGGGCTGCACAGTGTGGGCAACATCGACGGCATCCGGGCGCAGGATCTGACCTTCGCAGAGCGAGCGGGGCTCCAAGTCGCCGTCGATTTTGTCAGCATCGCCAGGAAGTACCGGATACCAGGGTTGGAAGAGTGCTACCTGCTCAGAACGGGAGCTGCGGTGGCGGTGAGGGAAACGCGTCGCATCGTGGGCGAGTATGTGCAAACCGTCGAGGATGCCCGGAGCGGTGCAGAGTTCGAGGATGTCGTTGCCCGGAAATATGGTAGTATTGACTCGACCTTTTTGCTGGCTCCCATGAAGTCGGGCTACGCCTATCCCTATCGAAGCCTGCTTCCCAAGCGTGTGGAGAAGCTGCTGGTAGCCGGGAGGTGTGGCTCGGCCACCCATTTGGGACATGCTGCCGGCAAGAGCATGGGCAACATGATGGAGATTGGCCAGGCTGCTGGTGTGGCAGCGGCGCTGTGCAGCACACAGGGTATCACGCCAAGGCAGGTGAACATCAAGGAGCTTCAGGAGATCCTGTGCGCAATGGGCGTGCGGCTGCACATCTGAGCTCGAGGTCCCGGTTTACGGCACATGGGACTCTGAAGTATGGGCCGAGACCATGCCCAAGCAGGATCTGATTCAAACGACTCAGAAACGGCATTGACAATGGGTGAACGCTTGCGCCGGATGAATCTACGGGCCCAGATGCTCAAGTTCACGCTCTTGACAGGTGGGGCCCTGTTGGCAGCGGCGAACGTGCACTTGTTCTTGGCGCCATCGAATATCGCGCCGGGCGGCGTGACTGGCATCGCCATTATCCTGAATAAGCTCACCGGCTGGCCAATTGGTCTCACTATGCTGGTGCTGAATATTGCTCCGATCGTAGTTGGCTTCCAGTATCTTGGACGCTTCCGATTCCTGATGTCTACCCTCTACACGGTGCTCCTGTACAATCTTGGCGTGGATCTCTTGGCACACTGGTTCGCTGCCACGACGCTCACCGATGATATATTGCTCAACGCTCTCTACGGCGGGGTGGTGGGCGGGATAGGCACAGGTCTGATCTACCGGGGAGGTGGCACATCTGCGGGCACGGGAGTTCTAGCCCGTGTTCTGCAGGTACGCACAGGGATCCCCATCAGCCAGATCTACCTGGTTACTGATGGTGCGGTGGTTCTGGTTGCGGGTCTGGTCTTTGGCTGGGAAGCTGGCCTCTATGCGCTGATCACCTTGTTTGTGTGGGGCCTGGCCGCTGACTATGTGCTGGAAGGCCCAAGTGTCGTGCGCATGGCCTTCATTGTGACTGATAAGCCACAGGAGGTAGCAGATGTCGTGTTCCGCAAGCTACAACTGGGTCTGACCGCATGGCCGGCTGAGGGGATGTTCACCAAGAAGGAGCACGCTGTCCTGTTCTGTACGCTCACCCGTCCCCACGAGCGCTCGCTCCGGCAAGCCGTCGCAGAGGCAGATCCAAGGGCTTTCCTAGTCATCGGGCACGGCCACCAGGCTAGTGGTGGCAGGTTCGGATCGCCAAACCGTGCCCGTCGAGGGACTGGGCAAAGGGAGCGGGAGGTGGACAAGACAATTGAGGAGGATGGGAATAATAAATGAGCCAGTTCGCAGAGCTGCTCACGCCAGAGCAGGTAGAACGGGTGCACGAGGCATCTCTCGAGATTCTCGAATCGGTTGGTATCTTGGTGCGCAACGCCGAGGCGCGGTCGCTCTTTGCTCGGCACGGCTGCCACGTAGATGGTGAAACCGGTGTTGTCCGGTTTCCGCGACAGGTCGTCCAGCATTTCATCGATGCATGCCCGTCGCGCTTTACTTACTATGCGCGCGATCCGCGCTTTGACCGTACCCTGCCCGACGATGCCCCACTTATGGTCAATGCCAGTTCGGCTCCTGATATCCTGGACCCGGATACTGGGGAGCTACGGCGGTCTCGGTCGGAAGATATCGCCCGCATTGCTCACTTGATCAATGAGCTGCCGGGTTATGACGTTCTGAGTCTGCCGGTTATCGCGGACGACGCACCCCCGGGCCAGTTCAGCATATCACGCTTTTACCCGGCGCTGAAGAACTGCCAAAAGCCGGTCAGGGGCAGTGCTCCAAGCGTGGAAGAGGGGCGGGAAATCCTGCGTATGTGCGCTCTGATCGCGGGCAGCGAGGCAGCCTTCTGGGAACGTCCCTTTGTGACGTTCCAGTACTGCGCGCTGGTGTCGCCGCTGACGATGGAGGTCGAATCGACGGAGAGGCTCTTGCGCTACACCGAATGGGGGGTGCCCAGCTTTGGCATATCGGTGCCCAATGCTGGCCTGACAGCCCCACTGACGCTGGTCGGAACGGTGGCGCAGTGCAACGCCGAGTTCCTGGCGGAGACGGTGTTGGTGCAGATGGTGCGACCGGGCACACCGCGGATGTACGACACTCTGCCTACGGTGGCCGACATGCGGACGGTAGCCTTTGCGCCAGGCGGGATCGAGTCTGGCATGCTGGTGATGGCCTGCGCTCAAATGGCGCGCTTCTACAACGTGCCCTGCTCCGCATTTGTTGGTCAGACCAACGCCAAGGTCAACGATGCACAATCCGGCTATGAGACGGGCATGTCGACCGTGGCTGCACTTCTGGGTGGAGTCGATCTCATGACGATGGGAGGACTGCTCGAATCGCTCATGACCTTCGACTATGCCAAGCTTGTCATCGACAGCGAGATTGCCCTGATGCTGAAGCGGATCGCACGAGGGCTGGAGTTCAGCGAGGAGAACCTGGCCCTTGATGACCTGGCTGAAGTAGGACCTGGGGGCAACTTTGTGGGAATCCGTCA
>JASFLR010000598.1:0-3068 GCA_050117995.1 Anaerolineae bacterium | reverse complement strand
CCTCGTCCTCGTCGTCGTAGCGGTAGGGAGCCCAGCTCAGCCCAGCGACGACCATCAGTTCTACGTCGTTCGGCACCAGGTCCAGCGTCAGCCGGCGTTCGCCCTCAGACCAGGTGACTAGTCCCCCAATGTCATCGAGCTGCGCATCCAAGCCCAGGCTGCGGAAGCTGTTCTCGCGGGCAAATAGGATCGTCGGGCTGATTGGGTCCGCCGCCGTCCAGTGTGCCGTGAAGTGATTGTCCAGGATCTCGCGAGTGGAAGTCATCACCAGATTGGCCAGCGCCTTGTCCTGCGTGGCGTACGAGTCGAGCTGCACCGCCAGGATGTCCTGCTCAATGGACCAACGGTCCGGAGAGAGTGGGACGGCGTCGTTGGTGGTCCAGTTCCAGCGATCACGGATGGAGCGCACCGTCAGATCCCGCTCGTTGTTGCCTTCCACGCAACGATCATCGTCATAGTCGTCGGGCGTGCCGTTATCATCCCACACGTCGCAGTCGCTGCCCGCTAGGAAGGTGTAGTTGAGCCCGTACATCAACTGGACCAGCGGCTCTTCCTTGTCCAGTTTGTTGTCGACGTCCGGGTCTTCATAGACCGTCGCGACGTCGGTGCCGTGATCCTCGCGCACGTTGAGCCCAGTCAGCGTCCACTGGTCGTCATAGTAGGAATGCAGGACCTGGAGCTCATTGTAAGTGTCATACTTGGCGCACTGCCCGTCCTGGTACTCCTTGCAGACATCCACCAGTGCCTGCACCGCCCACACCAGGCGCACCTGCTGCGCATTGCCCCACGAAGCAGCGGCCTCGTAGACCATCTTGCCCTGGAAGGCCACCTGTTCGCCACCCACTTTGTCGGTCACCAGGCGCAGCGGCACATAGGCGGCCTTGTCCCCAGCGTCATTCCTCTCCTGGACCGTAATTCCATAGGCTTCCAGGTCAGGATAGCAGGTGTAGGTCTCTCCGTCTTCCTCACACTCCTCCGTCGGCGGCAGGTTATCGCGCTCTCCCGTGATCAGAATCTCCAACATCGGTATCAGCTTGACGTCGCCATTGTCGTTGGGACTAGCCTGCAGCGAACTGTCCACGTCGTAGAACGTCTTGCCGTCGGCGTCTTGAATCTGGCCCTGCCGGTCGCCATCCGGCCAGTCCAGTACGTTGAACGCGTACCATAGGTGGTCGCCGTCCGTGGGTCGCAGCTGGAACTCGGCAAAGACCGGCAGGCCCTGCTCTAGCTCGTCAAGCACCAGCTCAAATGGAGCGTCGTCTGTGTAAACCGCCGTGCCCTTGTAGTAAGGCGAGAGGTCGATATCATCTGGCACTCCGTCCCCGTCGTTGTCACGGTCGAACATGTCCGGTGTGCCGTCGCCGTCTGTATCGTCGGGCAGGCCATCGTCGTCCTGGTCCAGGTTCCACTCGCGGACATCGCCCAGGCCGTCCTTGTTGGTGTCCATCTCCAGCGGATCGCCGTACCAGGTCTTGCCGGCGTAGTAAAAACCGGTTACCTCGGTGTTGTCCCCTACTTCGTCGCTGTCGGTGTCTTTGCTGTCGGGGTCGGTGCCCAGCGCGCACTCGGCGCCGTTGGGCAGCCCGTCGCCGTCGTCGTCAGCCGGATCGTCCAGGTCACAATCCGATCCATCGCTTCCTTCGTCTCCGTCGTCTCCTGCTGTGGTGGAATCGGGCAGGAAGGGGCCATAGACGTTTGCATTCTCTGCGATGATGCTACGAGCGCCGGTCCACGCGACCAGCGGATTGGCGTTGGGGTTCCAGTCGGACGTTAGACTCGCTCGCGCGGCTTCCTGCTGTGCCTCGCTCTTGAGCCAGAGCGCCTCCTGGGCCTCAGCCTGGGCCGACTGTCCCTCAGAGAAAGCATGGACGCGCTCGCTTTGCAGCAGCGGGACTACAATCATCGAGGCGATGACCAACAAGGACAAAATAGCGTAGAGCTTCTTTGAGCGTCGCCTGGCCATCAGTTTTGCGCTAAGGAGGGCCAGGGCGAGGATCGCAGCACTGATCGCCATCACGTGCTGGTGGCGCGGCTTGGCCGACGGGGACTGCACTGACTGCCCCCCGAAGGCTACTTCCTGGGTGCCCGCCGACGCCTCTTCACCCCCAAAGCCGGAGAAAACAACAGTCACGTCCGCCGCGGTCTGCTGACCGTCCTCGTCGGGCGCAAACACCAGGTGAAGGATCTGCCGCAGGGGCAGGCCGTCGCCGCCCACCCACAACTCACCCTCGCCTGACAGGCCTTGATACTCGGCGGGTAGTTCCACAGATATGCCTGGCGGCAGGCCGCCCTCCCGGGCAAGGCTAGCCTGCAACTGCTCGCGCACGTAGGCGGCATAGCGGGGACCGTCGATCTGGAAGGTGTAGCGGGTAAAGCTCACGCCAGCCCGCGTCTCGGTTCCCTCCTCGACCACATCGCGAGTTCCGGCCAAGAAGGCCATAAAGTCGCCATTCGGCGCAAGGGCTCCGGCAAAGTTGGGAATCTCTTGCCAATCCTGGCCTCCACCTCGAGCGTAAGCCCGGTCGCCCTCTACACGTACCTCCGTGCCGGTGCCAGACTCGAGCAAGGTCCCCCCTTGGGACCAGAGGCTCATGTCCAGGCGGCGGGCGAGGAGGTCCGTCGCGCCCTCAAGGTGAAAGCGCTGCTGGCTGCTTTCACGGCCCACGTTCAGAACCGTGGGCGGCACAGTCACGGTCTGCACGATGTCTGCGCTGAATTCGTAGCTGCCAGCGCGGCGGGCCTTTTCCCATGCCTCGGCTGGGCCTGTTGCCCCCACTGCATTGGCCCGCAGTGGGGCGATCTGAACGACTACCGTGAGACATAGAATGGCCAACCAAAGAGAGATCCACCCAAAGCGGCGCGAGGGGGCGACACTGAACATCGCTGGCTCCTTTCTCTAGGCAGTCCTGCCAGGCTCCGTGGTTTCTACTCACCGCACAGGCAAAGACGCTCCATTCCACCGTACCGGCGAAGGGTCTAGTGGGTTCAAAAACTCTGTATATGGCACTCCGGCCAGCGTGCCTTTGTATAGATCTGCGCCAAGACTGGCGAGGCCAGCGAGAGCGTGT
>JASFLR010000597.1:0-3073 GCA_050117995.1 Anaerolineae bacterium | reverse complement strand
ATGGTCAGGCTGTCCTCGTCCCAGTTGCACATGGATCGCTCTCCCTGGGCGACCATGATGAGCGCTGGTGCCAGCCAGCCGATCTGTTGGTAGATGCTCATTCGGTTCAGGCGCAGCCGGGGGATATATCCTCCATAAGAGATGATACCGATCATGCTTACCCTCCAAGCCGATTGTGCACGGTGCGCAGGTGCTTTTTCCTACCTGCGCATAGCTGACGATTAGAACTTGAACAGCTTTTCGACGAGCTGTGATTTCATCAGGTCGCCCTCGATCTTGAGCTTGCCACTGGAATAGGCCTGCATGGCAGGCAGCTTGCCGGAGATGTACTGCAAAAAGTCGCCATCGGACATCTTGAGTGTCGTCGTGGGCTTTTCATGGGTTCCAGATTGCACTTCACATGCTCCATCGCGGATCGTGATGTACCACTCGCCGCCGCCCGGGCCGGAGATGAGGAACTGGAATACGATGTCCACTCCGCTGGCAGCCTGCGGTTGGAAAGCGCCAGGCAGGTTGTCAAAGACCGCCTGAACGCCCGCCGGAGCGCCGGCAGCTGCACCCTCCTGCACGGGCACTTGCTCATCTTCCGGTATTTCTCTGGGGCCAGCGAGCATATCCATCAGCGCTGCGTTGGCATCCTGATATGGCTCAGCGCCGCGCAGAGAGGTGATCCGCCCCCAGTTGGCGGCAATCATCTCAGGCTCCGGAGGCTGCCCCTCCTGGTCCAGCCAGATTCCCGGTCCGCTCACCACCGTAGCGCGGCTGTATTGACCCATGCCGGCGTTGTATACGCCGCCGCTCGCCGGGCACTGCTCGGAACAGAGGTAGAGGACGAGGGGGGCGACGAACCCGGGCTTGAGCTTGTTGGCGAAATCGGGCGGCAGGACATCCTCGGTGAGGCGGGTGGCGGCCAGCGGGGCGACAGTGTTGACCTTGATATCGTATTTGGCGCCCTCGATCTTGAGGGTGTTCATCAGGCCGACGAGCCCGAGCTTGGCGGCGCTGTAGTTGGCCTGGCCAAAGTTGCCAAATAGGCCGGCAGCGGAAGTGGTGAGCACGATGCGGCCGTAGCCCTGCTTGCGCATGGCCTGGAAGGCAGGCTGGGTGACGTTGAAGGCTCCGTGCAGGTGGACGTCGAGGACAGCCTGCCACATCCCGGGCTCCATCTTGGCGAAGGACTTGTCGCGGAGGATGCCGGCGTTGTTGATGAGGATGTCGAGGCGGCCAAAGTGGTCGATGGCAGTCTGGACGATGCGATGGCCTCCTTCGGTGGTGGTGACCGAGTCATAGCTGGCGACAGCGGTGCCGCCTGCGTCAGTGATCTCGCGGACGACGTCGTCGGCGGGTCGTGAGGAGGTTCCGGTGCCATCACGAGCGCCGCCGAGGTCGTTGACGACGACGCGAGCGCCGCGTTTGGCGAGCTCTAGGGCATAGATACGTCCCAGGCCGCCGCCTGCGCCGGTCACCACTGCCACCTGGTCGTCAAAGCGGATCTCGGCCTCTTCGGCTTTGACTTCGTCCTCAACTGGAGCCTCGACCCTGCGTGGAACAGCCTTCCAGAAATAGCCGGTGAATCCGCGCTCCTCATCTACATAGTGCCGGCGGAAGGCCATCTCGACAGGCGTGCCGACGCTCAGGTCGCCCATTTCGCAGTCGGTAAAGTCGGCCATGAAACGGCCCCCGCCGTCGAACTGGATCATGCCATAGATCGCGGGCGGGTCCACCGAGACAGCCAGGTTGTCGCCGGTAAAACTCTTGACCGTGGCCGGGATATCGGCGAACTCGTAATCCTCCTGTGAGTGCAGAGCGCCGCAGTTGGGGTTCACACAAACGTCCGCCTTTGGGTACTGGGGCGTGCCGCAGACGGTGCACTTGCCGCCGACCAACCCCAGGATCATCTCCCGCTTGCGCCAGAGGGTGGTCATAGCCGTCTGGTCGGGGGCCTCAGCGCGGATGCCTGCCTCCGTCTCGATCAAGTCCCTGAACTTGAGGAACTTCATATAGTTGTCGGTGGTCACCCCCTCTTCCAACGACCCCTGGATACCCTTCCTGGGCGGCAGGTTCTGGATATGCTCCGTCACCTCGAAACAGAGGGCGTCGCAGCCCTGCCCAAAACTGGCTACGACGATCCGGTCACCGGGCCTGGCCTCCTCTAGCGCATGGATGAGCATCGCCAATGGATGGGCGCTCCCCGTCTCTCCGCAGACGGCATGGAGATTGCTAGCTACCTGCTCCTTGTCCGCACCGATGGCACGGGCGATCCGGGCGTGCTCTCGCTCGATAAAGCACGGATAGATGACCTTGTCGACCTCTTCGATGCTCGTCTCCAGCTTGGAGAGCAGGCGTTCGATCGCCTCCGGGATGATCCGCGCATAGCCCTGATCGCGTACCCAGCGCTCCTCCCAGGTATAGTCGAAACGGCGCCCTGCTGCCCGGTAGTGGCTGACAAAATCGTAGGTCACCGAGTGGGAGCCCTTGAATTCTGCGATCAGATTTTCGCTGCCAAGCATCAGCGAGGCTGCACCATCGCCGAACCACATCTCGTAGAACGACGCTGCCCTCGTCTCCCTGCGGTCCGCGGCGGTGACCAGGGCGGTCTTGCCGTTTGCTGCAGCCTCCAGCGCCATAACCAGGGCAGTGGTGCCAGCCCGCTGTGTAGAGGACAAGTCAGCACAGCTGATATCCGGGCGCAGGTTCAGGGCCGTCGCCACTATGCCGGCATTGAGGCGATCGGCAAAGGGCATGGTAGTTGATGCCAGGTACAGGGCGTCGATCGAGCGCTTGTCCATCCCCTTCAGGCAATCCCGCGCCGAGGCTACCGCCATGGTCAGGCTGTCCTCGTCCCAATTGCACATGGATCGCTCTCCCTGGGCGACCATGATGAGCGCTGGTGCCAGCCAGCCGATCTGTTGGTAGATGCTCATGCGGTTCAAGCGCAGCCGGGGGATGTATCCTCCGTAAGAGACGATGCCGATCATGCTTACCCTCCAAGCCGGTTGTGCACAAAGCGCAGGTGCTTTACTGCCTGCGCGTCGCTGACGATTAGAACTTGAACAGCTTTTCGACGAGCTGT
>JASFLR010000596.1:0-3078 GCA_050117995.1 Anaerolineae bacterium | reverse complement strand
CCTACAAGCTTCAGAATGGCGACCAGGTGGAGATCATCACGGCAAAGCGGGGAGGCCCAAGTCGCGACTGGTTGAACCGTCACCTGGGCTATATTGGCTCTGCGCGCAGCCGGCAGAAGATCCGCCGCTGGTTCCGCGATCAGGATCGTGAGGAGAATATATCCTTTGGTCGCGAGCAACTACGACGCGAACTCAGGCGGCTGAATCTCACAGATTCACTGCGTTATCAAGAGATAGCAGAGCTCTTTGACTACTCTGATCTGGATGACTTTTTCGCCGCCATTGGGTTTGGCGATCTCAACTCGCAACGGGTGGCAGCAAGGGTTCTGCAGACCCTGCGCTCCCAGGAGGTTTTTGCCGAAGAGGAAGAAGAACCCGTTGCGGTTACGCCGGAAGGTGTCAGGGTCAAGGGTGTTGGGGATCTCTACACGCAACTCGCCCAGTGCTGCAAGCCCAACCCAGATGATCCCAGCCCCATCGTTGGATATGTGACGCGGGGCCGGGGCGTCACGATTCACAAGTGGGACTGTCCCAATATACTGATCAGGACGACAAAGGAGGAAGTTGAGCGACTGATTGAGGTGGATTGGGGCACGACGCGGAAGCGCATATATCCCGTGGTCATCAAGGTGAGGGCTTGGGACAGGGATGGTCTCCTACGTGATATCGCTGCAGTGATTGCTGAAGAGGGAGTCAATATGAGGAAGGTCAATTCCACTGCGGTGCAGAAGACGAATCTTGCCAACCTGACAGCGACGTTGGAGATCACAGCCTTCAGTCAGCTGATCAGTATCTTGGACAAGATCGAGCGTTTGCCCAACGTCATCGAGGTTACTCGCAAAGCAAGTTAGCGCAGCGTTTCTGATCTCCCAGACGCCCTCCTGATCAGTATTGCACTGGAGTGAGATGCCTGCTGCCAGAAAAGGAAGAACGGCTGGGGAACTCCCCAGCCGTTCTTTGATCGACGGACTATTGGCCCAATAATGGGGTGAAGGGGTCTGGCGGGATCTGGTCTGGATCCAGCATGCGCTCTATCTCAACATCAGGTGACGCTTTGCGCTCTTCTAGCCAGTCGTTCAGTGCGCTGTTCTGACGTTGGGTCAAGATCTCCTCTGGCAAGGGGCCATTCTCATCTCGATCCAGGACCCTTACTACATAGTACATGCCATCACTCTCCACCGTGCCCAGCTCACCAACCTCAAGTTCAAAGACAAACTCGTCGAGATCCGCGCCATACTGCGCAGTCAATTGGCCCGGAGTGACCCAGCCAACAGCGCCACCATTCTCTGCGGTTACGGTGTCAGTCGAAACCTCTTGAGCCACGATGGCAAAGTCCTCTCCGCGCTCAATTCGCCCCTTTGCGGCAATGGCAGCCAGGTCCACCTCTGTCTGTATGAGTTCCACGTCAGCAACCAAGCCGGTGGTCGGCACCTCGCTGGCTAGAAAATCTTGTACCTTTCCAAGCATCAGGCTACGCTGTACGATGGTGCGGAAAGCTTCGTCCGAGAGCTGCATGGCACTCAGGACGTTGCTGTACAGCTCGTCAACCTCCTCCTGGCTTACTGGGGTGGACGTTGGCAGTTGCTCGGTCGCTGTGATCGGCTGCTGGACCTCCTGGGTGAGGGCAGAACGAAAGTCTTCATCGATGGCCTGATCGACTTCCTGAGCTGTCACTTGAATCCCCTCTTGCTCGGCCTTCTGCCTGGCAAGCTCGGCGTCGATCAACTCATCCAGCGCATCTTGCGGTGCAAGTGTGAGTGCCGACTGGAGTTGGGACAGTTGTTGCTCATAGAATGAGATCAGAAACTCGTTCTCTTCCGGGTCAGCGTTCAGCTGCTCAAGGGCGCTCTGCAGGTTGGCGATGTTGCTATAGTAGTTGTAGCGGTTATAAGTCACGAGGTTCTGATAGTCATCTGTACGTATCTTCTCGCCATTCACCGTGGCAACTGGGCTGCTTGGCTTGAGTACAAGCTCGCGGATGACGCCGACCGCCAGGATCAGCACGATCACGGCGATCAGGGCGCCAACAAGGATCAGGATGATGCGGTTCTGCCGGGCTTCCTTCCGGCCCAAGGCAATTTGCTTCTTTGTTTTCTTGGCTGTCTCGGGCGCGGTTTTCCGCTTTCTGGATGATTTTGCCATCTGGTCGACTCCGTTCTATGGCCCGCATGCCCGTGAGATGTCCTCTCAACAAGGACTGGTCTGCCAGGAATGAAGGCCGGTCTGCTTTTCTGGTCTAGCCGGCTGCTAGTAGCGCCGGATGTGCTCTGCAGTGAATGGAAGCAAGGCAAGGTGCCGGGCGCGCTTGACGGCAGTAGCCAGTCGGCGCTGGTGTTTGGCGCACGTGCCGGTCTTGCGACGAGACTTGATCTTTCCCCGCTCAGTGAGAAACCTTCGCGAGGTCGAGATGTCCTTGTAGTCGATCTCCCTGCTCTTGTCCAGGCAGAATGCACATACCTTGCGCCTGGGCCTAAAGCGCCGGCGGGATTGCCTTCGCGGCCTGCTCTGTCTCTGTCTGCTGGATTGTTGACTCATCTTCCCATATACTCCTTTTCAGTCCGGCCCCTCTCCTCTCGGCAGACATGTGTCCGCGAGAAGGGGGAGCGATCAAGTTATTCAGTCAGTTCTTGTTCTGCGGACCGGTCCTTGGGGCGCGGTCCGAGCATAATCATCTCGTTAGCGATCACTTCAGTCCGGAATCGCTTGTTGCCTGCAGGTTGTTCCCAACCTCGTGTATGCAGCTTACCCTCAACGTACACGCGACGGCCCTTGACCAGATGCTGGTTGCATATCTCCGCCAGGCTACCCCAGGCGACGACACTGAACCATTCAGTAGTGCCGTTGTGCACACCTGGCGCGGAGGCTCCTGCACGGGTCGCTGCCAGGCTGAACGAAGTCACAGCATGGCCATCCGGTGTGTAGCGCATTTCAGGATCGCGTCCCAGATTGCCTATGACCATGATCTTGTTGAGGCACAAGGGAAGAGCGCGATCCCCTGTCCCGAGACTTTGGGCAGCTACTGCTTCTCGGGTATCCAAAGGAATCAACTTGATTGCCACAACCTCTGTGCAAGCTTGG
>JASFLR010000595.1:0-3080 GCA_050117995.1 Anaerolineae bacterium | reverse complement strand
AATCTGGTACGGCTTTGACGCAGAGACCCTCTACCTGCGCCTTGACGCCCGCCGGCCCTGGGCCGACGTGGGCGACGAGACGCGGGTGGGCTTTTACCTGACCCGTCCTGGCGGCGGCCCGGAGAGCCCCTTCAGCCGCATCGGCAGCGACGAAACTCTGCTCGGCTTTAGCGCCCAGGCCCTGGTCGAAGTCAAGATAGAAGCGGGGGGTGGCGAACCGCAGTCTGAGGCCACCCTGCACTTTGTGGATGACGCAGGCGGGTATGCGCAAGCCGCGACCGGTCTGCCGGTGGGTGTCGCAGGTAGCACCCTTGAGGTAGCCGTGCCCTACGCCGAGTTCGGCAAGCCCGACGCTGGCGACACCTTCAAGCTGCGGGTCACGGTCAGCGAGGGCGAGCAGCGCGACATCCAGGTCGTCCCCGGCAGCGGCCCTGGTGCCCTTTTGGTGCCCGATCTGGGGTTGACAACGCCCATTCTGACGGTCGCCGACCCCGAAGGCGACGATCATGGCCCTGGCAGCTACGAGTATCCCAGCGATAACGTCTTTGGCGACGGGGCCTTTGACTTGACCGAGTTCGCCGTCTCCGAAGACGACAACAACCTGATCTTCCGCTTCACCTTTGCCGGACCATTGAACAACGACTGGGGGGCGCCCAACGGCATGGGTATCCACACGCTCGATGTCTACATCGACGCTGCAGAGGGCGGCGAACGCAAGCTGCTGCCCGGTCGCAACGCATCGATGGTCGAGGGCAGCGGTTGGGAGTTTGCCCTTTGGGCTGAGGGTTGGACGCCCGGGCTGTATGGACCGCCCGGCGATGAGGCAGAGCCACAGCAGATCGGCACGGCCGATACACTGGACATCATAAGCGATGCAGGGCAGGGCAAGATCACCATCCGTGTGGCCAAGGCAGTACTGGCTGAGAGCCTGGGGGTGGAGACAAGCGCCCTCGATCCGGCAACCTGGGGGTACCTAGGCGTAGTCATGAGCCAGGAGGGCTACCCGTCCAGCGGCGTGTGGCGCATACGTGATGTAGAGCCGGCGGCACAGCAGTGGCGCTTTGGCGGCGCCCCGGCTGACACCAACCACACGCGCATAATCGACGTGGCCTATCCGGCCGAGATCTCACCGACCCAGGAGGAGGCGCTGAGCACCTACCCGGCCTCGACCGAGAGCGACATGGATGCCCTTGGCCCGGACGACTTTGCCCAGCTGCTAATGATCAGACCAGAATGACGCAGCGACAACCCGGATAACCAAAAGCCCGGTGTCGGCGACTTGGGGTCGCCCGAGACACCGGGCTTTTGTCTGAGGTCTCCGGCATATTGAACCACAGTCCACATGCCCTGCCATGGGACCTTTGCCTTCTATCTACCCTCATCGGGCGCAAGTTCCCGCAACGGAGCGAAGGACATGCGATGGATGGCACAGGGACCCAGGCTCGCTAGGGCCGCCCGGTGCATGGGCGTTCCATACCCCTTGTGTTGGGCAAATCCGTAGCCAGGGAATTGCCCATCGAAATCGACCATCATCCGGTCGCGGCTGACCTTGGCTACGATCGATGCGGCAGCAATCGACAGCACGCGAGCGTCTCCCTTGGTCAGGCTGAGCTGCGGCAGGGGCTGATCGGGCAACGACAGGTGGTCGATGAGCAAGTGGTCGGCTGGGAGTGAAAGGGCTGCAAGGGCCAGGGACATGGCCTTGCAGGTGGCAGGCACGATGCCCCGGGCGTCGATCTCGGATGGTGGCACGACGCCCACACTCCAGGCCAGGGCATGCTGCTCGATAACACCCAGCAGCAACTCCCGCTGGACAGCCGAGAGCCTCTTTGAATCGCGAACGCCGGTCAGAAGCCCTGCCAATCGCGGATTGTCCGGGGGCAGGATCACGGCGGCAGCAACCACCGGCCCGGCCCAGGACCCACGCCCTGCCTCATCCAGACCCGCGAGGTGACGGTAGCCTGCTTTCCACAGACGGCTCTCGTAGGTCAAAGTTGGCAGTACCTGTTTCTCGACCATTTGGGATCTCAGAGTGCGGGACAACACTTACATCATCAGCCGGGTTGACGCTGTCCTAAGCATGAAAAGCTGCAGTGCAGCCGCCCATACAGGGCACGATCGCACTGCAGAGGTGCCAGAAAGACAAAAAGGGCTGTGCGATGGATCACGGGATCGAGACCCGCCATCCTTCGTACACCCCTCCAGAACAGCCGTCAGACGGAAAAGCTAGTTACGCGCGTACCGCTTCTCCCGCAGACGTGCCGCCTTGCCCTGCCGGTCGCGGAGGTAGTAGAGCTTGGCCCGGCGCACATGCGCGTGCCGGAGTACTTCGATCTTCTCAATGCGAGGAGAGTGTAGCGGGAAGGTCCGCTCGACGCCGACGCCATGGGCGGCCACACGCCGCACCGTAAAGCTGGCCTTGGCTCCCCGGCCCTTTCGCATGCGCATGATAGTGCCGCGCACCAACTGGATCCTCTCTCGCTCGCCCTCGACAATTCGGTAATGGACCTGCACGTCATCGCCGATGCGGAGCTGCGCCAGATCCGACTTCAGACCGATGTCTTCTTTTTGCTGCTGCTCTTCTACTGATCGTAACAGATCGCTGCTCATAGTCTCATCATCCTTGTTTCAGTATCGCAAGCACGCATTGTACCATACCTGGTCACGAGTGCCAAATTGGAGACAAGTCCAGACTGCAAGGAGCGGCCTCCCCGACGGGCAGTCGCCTCAACTCGAAAGGCGTTTACTCAGCGTAGGGTAGCCGTCCAGTATCCATCGAGCAGGCTTGCCCCAGATGTGATATGATGGTGCCAGATAAGAGAAGTGGCCCATCCACAGGCAATCCGGGCCACATCGGAAGTAGTTTCTCTTCTCCTCCTTTTGATTGAGAGCCAAGGGTCTGGGGCCACCCTTGGCTCTCCTGATTTTAGCCGTGATCCTGGTCAGCGCCCTATCTTACCCCACCCAATCACCAGGTCAGAAACACCGATTTGCCACTGGCGGCTTTCTATGCTAGAATCGGTTGGTTTGGCATGACCCGAGTCTCCTGAATCTGCGAACGGGCCTGGAGCGGAAGCAGA
>JASFLR010000594.1:0-3093 GCA_050117995.1 Anaerolineae bacterium | reverse complement strand
GACCATCCTCGAGGTGAAGGACCTCAAAAAGTACTACGAGGTCGCAGGCAGCTCGCTCAGAGACGTTATCGGGGTTGCCGAAAAGCGCTACGTCAAGGCAGTGGAGAATGCCAACTTTTCCATGAAACGAGGCAAGACCCTGGGCGTCGTAGGTGAATCAGGTTGCGGCAAGAGCACGCTGATCAAGACGCTCATCGGCCTGGAAGAGACCACAGAGGGAGAGGCTACCTTCCTGGGGTTCGACATCACTGAAGACATCTCCAAGCGCGACACGGAACTGATCCAGGAGCTACAGATGGTCTTCCAAAACCCCGACTCGACCATGAATCCATCGTACACCGTTGGACAGCAGATCGGCCGCCCGATGCAGCGCTTCAAGACAGTGCCCAAAAATCAGGTGCGTCAGGAGGTCATCAAGCTTCTCACTTCAATGCGATTGGGGGCGAACTACTACGATCGCTTACCCCGGCAGCTAAGCGGTGGGGAGAAGCAGCGCGTAGGTATCGCTCGCGCCCTGGCCAGCCGGCCCGAGCTGATCCTGTGCGACGAGCCGGTCAGCGCCCTGGACGTCTCTGTACAGGCCGCGATCCTCAACCTGCTGTTGGAAGTACAGCATGACTTTGAGACGACCCTGATCTTTATCGCTCACGACCTCAGCGTTGTGCGTTTCTTCTCGGATGATGTGGCAGTGATGTACCTCGGCCAGATCATGGAGATCGGCCCGGCCGACGCCATCTATGCCCCACCCTACCACCCCTACACCGAGGCCCTGCTCTCAGCAGTGCCAGTCCCTGACCCGACGGTCGAGCAGAAACATATCCGCCTGGAGGGCTCGGTGCCCAGCGCTATTGATCCACCCAGCGGTTGCCGCTTCCACACGCGCTGCCCCAGGAGGAACCTGCTGCCCGATGGCGGCAAGATCTGCGAAGAAGAGGTGCCGCCCTGGCAGCACGCCACTGACGAGCACCGAATCCTGTGCCACATTCCGATGGAAACCTTGCGGACGTTCGATCCGGTTGTCACCACCGGTAACTGACCAACGGAGGGAAACTGACAATGCTAGTAAAGGACTATATGACGCGACACCCCATCATGATCCCGCCTTCGATGGCCGCGGCCGAGGCACAAAAGATCATGAGCGAGAACAAAGTGAGGCACTTGCCCGTCGTGGGCGACGGCAAGCGCCCGCTGGGGCTCGTCACCCGGCAAAGCCTGCGCATTCCGCCTGCCGAGTTGGGCAGCCTGAATGTGTGGGAGATTACGCGCTTTCTCTCCGAGTTGAAGGTCAAGGACATCATGGTGCCAGCCAAAGAGCTGTCCACTATTGGCCCTGACGCCACACTCGAGGAAGCAGCCCAGGTAATGGCCGACAACAGGTACGGTTGCCTGCCGGTGGTGGAGGAAAACGTGGTGGTAGGCATCATCACCGAGACCGACCTGCTGGTGCAACTGGCCGATCTCTTGGGTGGATACATCCCCGGCGTGCGTGTCACTGTGCGCCTGCCGGGTAAGATCGGCGGATATGCCCAGATCATCAGCGCAATCTCGGCCAAAGGCTGGGGCATGTACGCCACCGGCAGTGTCCGCGCACCCAAGAGCGAGGGATATTGGGATATCGTGCTAAAGGTGCGGGACGTATCCAAGGAAGAGCTCTTGGGCGTGCTGGAGCAACTTGAGCACTGCGAGATCATAGACGTGCGGGAAACCTAGGGACACTAATCCCTGACGTGCGACTATGCCGCATCGGCATTGGAGGACATGGAGACGGTGTCTCCATGTCCTTTCATTCTAGAGACCTGTCTCATGGCGGAGCGAGACTCTGCCAGTCGTAGACTGGGCATCAAAAAACCGCGCGCCTGCCAGGCTCCGCTTGGGATGCATGGCAGCGGTTAGCGGTATGTACCATGGAGCAGAACTGTACCATTCAACTGCAGCTCAAGGCGCGCTACCTACCCTATCTGGTAGCCCTCTTTTTGCTGCTACAGCTAATCGCACCCTACAAGGGTTGGATGATCCTCCTGGCCGGCTTGGGAGGGGCATGGTTACTGAGCTACTTGTGGGCCCGCTCGCTGGCGCATGGTCTAGAGCTGACTCGTGAGATGCGATACGGCTGGGCGCAGGTTGGCGACAAGTTGCAGGAGCGTTTCACCCTGGCCAATAAGGGACGTGCGCCATCCACGTGGGTAGCCATCCTCGATCGATCAAACCTACCTGGATACAACATCAGTACGGTAAAAGGTATCGGTGAGCGAGCCGTCATCCACTGGTTTGAGGAAAGCGTATGTAGGCGTCGCGGGCTCTATACTCTGGGTCCCACGAGTCTGGAGACCAGCGACCCCTTTGGTTTCTATACTGTTACGCTGGATTTCACTGCCTCGGTAACGATGATGGTCCTGCCCCCTGTAGTCCACCTGCCGAGCCTAGATGTCGCACCGGCAGGACGCGCAGGAGAGGGCCGTCACACAGCCCGTGCCCTGGAGCAGGCAGTGAGCGGGTCCGGTGTGCGCGAGCACCAACCCGGCGACAGCCTGCGCTGGATCCATTGGCCCACTACCGCCCGCCGCAACGAGACCTTTGTACGCGTTTTTGATAGCACACCTTCAAGCGACTGGTGGATCCTGCTTGACATGGACCGGCACACCCAGGCAGGTCGTGGGCAGCGAGCCACGGAGGAGCACGGCGTGATCCTGGCCGCATCCCTGGCCGATCGCGGCCTACAGATGGGCAAGGCCGTCGGCCTGGCGATGCAAGGTGAGGAACTGACCTGGCTCCCACCCCGGCTTAGCACCGACCACCGTTGGCAGATACTGCGCGCATTGGCCTTGGCACAGCCTGGTCCATACTCCCTCGCCAACCTGATGTCTAGTACTGGACCTGCCTTGAAGCAGCGCAACGGCGTTGTGATCATCACACCAGACGTCGAGGGGAGCTGGTTGGACTCGGTAGCGTTGCTGTTGCGCCGGGGCGTGGTCCCCACAGTCTTACTGCTGGATCGTGCCTCTTTCGGCGGCGAGGGAGACGCCAGCCAGACCATCGCCTCCTTGGAGACAATGGACGTAACCCACTATCTTGTCACCCCCGACCTGCTCGACA
>JASFLR010000593.1:0-3094 GCA_050117995.1 Anaerolineae bacterium | reverse complement strand
ATGGGCCAGTTCGAGCGCACGTTGATCATAGCTGACGAAGGATCACAGGTACACTATGTCGAAGGGTGCACAGCTCCGACCTACAGTAGTGACTCGTTTCACTCCGGTGTGATCGAGATCATCGTCAAGCGGGGAGCGCGCGTCCGGTATACGACTATCCAGAACTGGAGCCACAATGTATACAATCTGGTGACGCAGCGGGCTATCGCGCACGAAGAGGCAACTATGGAGTGGGTGGACGGAAACCTGGGCTCCAAGCTTACTATGAAGTACCCGGCGGTGTACATGATGGGCAGGGGTGCAAAGGCCGAGATCCTTTCGATAGCTTTTGCCAACCAGGGCCAGCACCAGGACGCTGGCGCCAAGGCGATTCACGGCGCTCCGCATACTACGTCGACGATTACTGCCAAGTCCATTAGCAGGTCAGGCGGGCGGGCGGGGTATCGCGGCCTGGTGAAGGTCCACGAGGGGGCAACCGGAGCCAAGAGTAACGTGGTCTGCGATGCCCTCATTCTTGACGATCAATCGCGCTCGGACACCTACCCGGTGATGGAGATTGATGAAGAGGACGCGGCAGTCAGCCATGAAGCAACCGTGAGCAAGGTAAGCGACGAGCAGCTGTTCTATCTTCAGAGTCGGGGCATCCCGGAAGCAGAGGCCATGATGATGATCGTCAATGGCTTCATCGAGCCGATCGTCAAGGAGCTGCCCATGGAATATGCGGTAGAGATGAACCGCCTGATCCAGCTAGAGATGGAAGGCTCGGTGGGCTAGATGGGCGAAAAGAGGTTGGAAACGTGGACAAAATAGCAACCTTCGAGCCAGGAACCCGGGTGTCCCTGCCCGAACGCGGCTTTACCAGCAAGGCGGTAGAGGCCCTCTCTGCTGGTCTGCGCGAGCCCAAATGGGTTCTCGAGAAACGTCGTGAGGCCTGGCAGCTCTTCAGTGAGCTGGAGCCCCCATTGTGGCGACGTACCGATATCAGCAAGCTCAGTTGGGACGGGCTGACTCCCTACGCACCGCCGCAGGCATCGGTGCAGGGCTTGGAAGCGCTTCCGCCCAAGCTCCACAATGCGCTGGCTACCTATGGCGAACGGGCAGGGCTACTTCTGCAGCGTGATTCGGCGAGTGTGCACCTCGAGCTATCTGAGGAGGCGCGGTCCCAAGGCGTAATCTGGATCGACATGCATACGGCAGCTCGCGACTATCCGGATCTGCTGGCAAAGTATTTCATGACAGATGCCGTGCCGGTCGCAGTCGACAAGTACACGGCCTTGCATGCAGCCTACTGGAGCGGAGGCACCTTTCTGTACGTGCCCAGGAATGTGGTGGTAGACCTGCCCTTCGTCTCCGTTCTGTGGCAGGAGATGCCCCAGTTGGCGGTGTTTCCGCATACGCTACTCATTGCCGAGCAGGGGAGCGAAGTGACGCTGGTCTCGGAGCTGCTATCAGTCGGTTGTGACGCCTGCCCGAACACATACCACGGTGGCGTGACCGAGCTCTACGCGGGTGTGGGCGCCAGGGTGCATTTCGTGAACGCCCAGGATCTGGGCAGGCATGTCTACGATCTACGCACCCAGAGTGCTGTTCTGGAGCGTGACAGTCATCTGGACTGGCTCATGGTGGCACTCGGGGCGCGTGTCAGCCGCTCTACACAGCATAGCATCCTGCGCGGGCCGGGCGCTGAGGCGTTTGTCACCGGGCTGTACCTGCCCGATGGCAGGCAACACCTGGCCTTTGATACATTGCAGGATCATGTGGCAGCAGGCTGCACGAGCGACTTGCTCTATCAGGGCGCGCTACTGGGCAGATCCCGGTCGGTGTACGAAGGGACCATCCGCGCCTGGCCTGGCGCGCAGCAGACCAACGCCTATCAGTCGAACCGGAACCTGCTGCTCTCAAAGAAGGCGCGGGCCGATTCGCTACCGCGCCTGGAAATTGAGGCCAACGACCTACGTTGCTCGCATGGCGCCACTGTGAGTCCGGTTGAGGATGCCCAGGTCTTCTATCTCATGAGCCGGGGCATACCCAAGGCCGAAGCTGTGCGCTTGATTGTCGAGGGCTTTTTCCAGCCATCTCTAGGCCGCCTTCCGGAGGCACTGGGGGGATTGCGCGACCGCCTGCTGGATGCGGTTGCACAGAAGCTTCGGGGTTAGGGCAAGGTAGCACTGGCGACAGGTTCACTGGGCGCAAAGAGGAGATCCAATTCATGTTCGATGTTAATAAGATTCGCAGCGACTTTCCGATTTTGGAGAGACAGGTTCACGGGAAGCCGCTGATCTACCTGGATAATGCAGCCACCTCACAGAAACCTGAAGTGGTAATCAGGTCTATCTCAGAGTACTATACGCGCTACAACGCGAATATCCATCGCGGCGTGCACCGGTTGGCGGAAGAGGCCACTGCTGCCTACGAGAACGCTCGCCGCAAGGTGGGCCGGTTCATCAATGCCTACCGGCCCAGCGAGATCGTCTTTGTGCGTAACACCACCGAAGCGATCAACCTTGTCTCAAACTCGTGGGGCAGGACGAACGTCGGCCAAGGCGACGTGATTATACTGAGTGTGATGGAGCATCACTCCAACTTGGTGCCGTGGCAACTGCTTGCACAGGCAACAGACGCCAGATTGGAATTCATTGGCCTGGATGAGTCAGGCCGGCTGGTGTTGGATGATCTGGACGCTCTGCTGGAGAAGCATGGCACGCGCGTTAAACTAGTCTCTATCAGTGGCATGTCCAATGTGCTGGGGACGATCAACCCCGTGCGTGAGATTGCAGATCGGGTGCACCAGGCAGGCGCGCTGCTACTGGTGGATGGCGCTCAGAGTGTGCCGCACCTTCCCGTGGATGTGCGAGTCACTGGGGCCGACTTTCTCGCCTTCTCAGGTCACAAGATGCTGGGTCCTACAGGCATAGGGGTGTTGTGGGCGCGCAAGGAGATCCTGAATGCCATGCCCCCATTTCTGGGGGGCGGCGACATGATCAAGAGCGTCCACCTGCGTTCCAGTGAGTGGAACGATGTCCCGCACAAGTTTGAGGCGGGGACGCCGGACATTGCCCAGGCCATCGGTCTTGGGGCCGCGGTGGAGTACTTG
>JASFLR010000592.1:0-3101 GCA_050117995.1 Anaerolineae bacterium | reverse complement strand
GCACTCCGGAAGACCTGATGGAGTGCGATGCAGACAGGAGAATCCAAGCCCCTCCGGTTCAGAAGGGATATCCCGAGAACGCAGAACTGATAGACCTGGTACCTGCAGAGGCTTTGTCCCTCGGAAGAGCACCATTCGTGGACCTTGTCAGAAATCGAAGGAGCAGAAGAACCTTTACGGATGAAGCGTTGACCCTGGAAGAACTATCGTTCTTGCTTTGGGCTGTTCAGGGCATCCAGCGGGTTGGTGGCAAAGGGCCTGTGATCTATCGAACCGTTCCTGCAAGCGGGGGCATCCATCCCTTCGAAACCCATTTGGCAATCAACAGGGTGGAACGTGTCGACGAGGGGCTGTACCGATACTTGCCGGTTGAGCACAAGCTGTTTCTTTGAAGCAGATCGGCCCGGAGTGGTTGGCGCAGCTTGGCCATGCCTGTAGAGGGCAGACGTTTGTGAGCAAGGGCGCTGTGATCTTTGTTTGGAGCGCGATTTCCTATCGAACAGAGTGGCGTTATGCCAACGAGGCACACAAGGCCATCGCCCAGGCTTCGGGACACGTCTGCCAGAATCTCTATCTGGCAAGTGAAGCGATCGGTGCCGGAACTTGCGCGATCTCGGCCTATGCTCAGGCGGCCATGGACTCGCTGATCGATGTGGACGGAGAACACGAGTTTGTAGTCTACCTTGCTCCTATAGGCAAACCAAGTAGGTAGCAGAAGGTTCTTTGTGCAAGAAGCGGCCTTTGTAGGCGCAAAGACAGGAAAGGAACTTTCCACCACCTAGTTAGTACTACTACCGTACCTGGCGAGAGCCGCTCACCAGAGCGCTCACTGCATATCGTCACGATGGGCAAAACAGGCTCAAATCGCTACCCGATCCCGGCTTTCTGAGTGAAAGATCGGACCGATTCACCAAAGTACGGTTGCAGTATCAGGCTCTTGAGGCTTCAGACAGGCGATGTCTCCGAAGGCCGCGGAAGACAGCCTGAGGCCGGGGGCTGGCAGTGAATTCACTCGCCCAGTTCGCGGCTTGGTCATGCGCTGGCAGGTCTGGTGGGCTTCCTGAAGAATGATCTCTCCAGTGAGGACAAGGCCTACCGAAAGTAGGTGTACCTTCGGTAGGTTTGAACTCCTGGGCCTTATTGAGGACTACCGCCAGGGTTTGCTGCCGCTGGTCGTGCCCCTGACGCTGCTCAAGCACCACCTGGGCCGCTACCCGGTGCCCGAGTGGGTGCCTGTCCCGAGCGCAGCGTGGGTGCTTGTGACCTTCAGGTTACACCAGCAGGTGTATCTGCATCCGTATCCCAAGGAGCTGATGCTGCGCAATCACGTGTAGGTCGCGGGCGCAGGATCAAGCACGTAGGGCCGGAACAAGACGTTGCGCTTCCCACCCAAAGCGGAAACAGGCAATCTGCCCCCAACCCGGCTTCCGGGTTGGGGGCAGATTGTGTGGACGTGCGGAACGCGCCCAAGCCGTGCCCGGGCCGTGGTTACGGCCAGTCACGTATCACGAGCGGCAGGTAGATATGATGCTGTGGGGGGCGCCTTCCGCAGCGAGCCACGAGCCGTACAAGAGATCGGCGTCCGGTTGCGCGTAATGTACGAACACGTAGTCATCCGGTTGCATATTCCAGGGCACTATGTCGTTGAGGCCCTGCCACCCGTAGAAGTAGGACAGCGATGCGCCCGATTCCCCGTTGTGCCTCGACTCTCTGGTTTGACAAGAGAGGAAGGTAGCTGTACAATCAACCGGCTCGTCTTGGGGCCTCCACGGGGCAACGCGCACCCACCACAGCCTGGGCGACCGATAGATTCGTTCCTGATCCAGAACAGCACGGGAGTCGGCGCCAGATCCTCCCGCCCGGACCTTCTGTACGCTCTGGACTGTCCCATACTGCGGCTCTCCCGGGATCTTGGGTTGCTTGTGAAACGGAGCTGCCATGCAGTATCAGTACCGGCAGGGGCACTGAAAACCGCCAACCATGCAAGGGACTGTAATGGTAGAAGGTGTTCGCCGGAGTCGAGATCATTCATCATGAAAGGGGATTGCGTAATGATGCGTTCGCGGAATTCCAAGGTAGTAGCCCGTCTATCAAACTCTGTGCGTTGGCTAGTGATCCTGCTACTGGCGATGCCGGGGCTGACGGTTTGGTCCGCGCCGGCAGCCCTGGCTGCGACGCCCATTGTTGTCACCACCACGGTCGACGAATTCGGCAGCGGCTCGGGCTGTTCACTGCGAGAGGCTATCCAGTCGGCCAACACCGGTAGCGACTTTGGCGGCTGCACTGGGGCCAACGCCGCTGCCAACACCATCACCCTGCCAGCCAACACGTATACCCTAACCGGCGCCGCTGGGGAGGACTCAAACGTCAGCGGCGATCTGGACATAGAAGGCACGTTGACCATCAACGGGGCCGGTGCGGCAACGACTATCATCCAGGCCGGGACCGACGCGAGCAATGGCGTTGACCGGGTGCTCGAGCTGCGAAGCAACGCTGTTGTCGAGATCAATGGCGTGACGATCCGCTATGGCAGAACGCCGGATGGCGTCGATGGCGCGAGCGACGATACGTGTACCGGTGGCGATGGCGGTGGTATCTACACCAACCTGGCCAGACTGATTCTGAACGACTGCATCGTTATGGACAATCGAACCGGCGATGGTGGTGATGGTTGCCTCTCCCCTTCCATTTTGGATGGATTTGGAGGCTGGGGCGGCGGAATCCATGCCCACGGGAGCGAGTTGGAATTGAACAACACGCGCGTCAGCAGTAACCAGACTGGCGCGGGCGGCGACGCGGCTCCGGACGGCGACGCCCGGCTAGGCGGGTGGGGTGGGGGCATCTATCTTGGTCAGGGCAGTGCCGTGATCCGGAGCAGCATAATCAACCGCAACCGTACCGGTGACGGTGGGCGCGGCAGCGATGCTGAAACTGGCGATGCAGGCAATGGCGGGGGTGGCGGCGATGGAGCGGGCATCTACAACCTTGTCGGTGCCCTGACCTTGATCGATTCCAGCGTCAGCGCGAATATCACCGGGGCCGGAGGGGATGGCGGTGACGCGTCTGCCGGCGATGGTGGCAATGGTGGTAGCGGCGGCGAT
>JASFLR010000591.1:0-3106 GCA_050117995.1 Anaerolineae bacterium | reverse complement strand
CACCAGCTTTTCCTCGAGCAGAGCCACGACCACCTGGGGATTGGCCTTACCGCGGGTGGCCCGCATAACCTGGCCCACAAACCACTGCAGCAGCGTCGCTTTACCTTCCCGGTAGGCGGTCACCTGCTCCGGGTTGGCGCTAACGGCCTCATTGACGATCTCTTCCAGGGCGTCCTCGTCTGAGATCTGGACCAGGCCTTTGTCCTTCACGATCTCGGCAGCCGCTCGCCCTGTGGCAAAGATCTCGGCCAATACCACTTTGGCGCTGTTGGCGGTGATAGTGCCCTGCTCACACAGCGCTATTAGTTCGGCCAGCCCCCCCGGCGTGACACGGCAGGCGTCGATACCGACGTCCTCCACCCTCAGCAGGCGAAAGAGCTCGCCCGTGATCCAATTGCTAGCCATCTTGGGATCGAGACCCAACTCTTTGCCAACTACAACCGCCTCTTCAAAGAAATCGGCCACCTCCCGGTCGTCGGTCAGCGTGCTGGCATCGCGTTTTGACAGCCCATACTCGGCGATGAAACGTTCCCGCCTGGCATCGGGCAGCTCGGGGAGCGTTTCCCGGATCCCGCCAACCCATTCCTCAGAGGGATGCAGCGGCGGCAGATCCGGTTCAGGGAAGTAGCGATAGTCTTCCGATGTCTCCTTGATGCGCTGTTCGACCGTCCGGCCGCTTCGCTCGTCCCAGCCCATAGTCACCTGGCGGACTGTACCGCCCGAGTCCAGGACGCCAGCCTGGCGCGCCATCTCATAGTCCAGCGCCAGCTTGACTGCGCGGAAGGAATTCAGGTTCTTGACCTCCACCTTGGTGCCGAACTCGCTGTCCCCAGCGGGCCGTATGGAGACGTTCGGCTCGCAGCGCATCGCCCCCTTCTCCATGTCCCCGGTGGAAACGCCCGTATAGCGCAGGATGGCGCGCAGCTTGATCAGGAGATGGCGCGCTTCCTCGGCGGTGCGTATATCCGGCTCGGTGACGATCTCGATGAGCGGAAGCCCGGCACGGTTGAGATTCACCAAGCTGTGGTCGCCGGCATGGATCGATTGTGCCGTTTCCTCCTCCAGATGCACGCGGCGGATGCGGATGCGCTTGATCGCGCCCTCTGGCCCGCCTGGATCGTCGATCTCGACCCAGCCATGCTGGCACAGTGGAAAGTCGTACATACTGATCTGATAGGCCTTGGGCAGGTCGGGATAGAAATAGCTCTTGCGTGAGAAAACGGCCGCCCCTGCAATCTGGCAATTGAGGGCCAGCCCAACCATGATCGTCTGTTCCACGGCCCGCCGGTTGATCACCGGCAGGACGCCCGGCATACCCAGGCAGATGGGACAGACGTGGGTATTCGGCTCGGCGCCGAACACCGCGGCGTCACAGCCGCAGAACATCTTGGATTTGGTGAGCAGTTGGGCATGGATCTCCATGCCAATGACGGCTTCGTATTCTGCCATAGAGCCTTCTAGCATACAGTGGTCGGCGGCAGTATAACATACATCTCTCCTACTGGAAAGTTTGACCTTTGGCATCCTTTCGAGTATACTACGCCAGACGGGGCGTAGCGCAGTTCGGCAGCGCGCTTGGTTTGGGACCAAGAGGTCCCCGGTTCAAATCCGGGCGCCCCGACTCTTCGCCCTCTTTGCGAGGGCGCTTCTTTTTTGCCGTCCTCCTAACTTGGCATGACAGGGACCTTTGGTGATTCCGCCACGCCCGGCTGTAGGGCTTCTGGTCACCAACAGCCTTGATTGGTAGAGGCAGGGCTCGCGATACAGTTTCATCCTCTGCTGCCGCTTCAAGTCTCCGCCGGTGCTCGCAAGACCCGAGTAGATCGGTTGCTGGCAAACAACTTGGAATTCTCCGATTGCCCAGGCACGTGCGACGGTACAAACCACATGCTCTACCCCACAAAGAATCATTCACCCCGTTGAGCACAAGCTATATCTACAAATAACAGTTTACAGCATATTGTGATTTTGACATTTCAAATTTATTGTGGTATATACCTTTTCAAATAAGCGAGCAGCGTTGCCCTCCAGCATGACCTAGTGTCTGCAGAAGAATCCCATAGTTCAGTAAGCGCCTCGCCTTTGTAGAGCCGGCAGCATCACGCCGGCCAGGCTGGGGAACCTGCTGCGCACTGGTGCAATCTTGGCACCGCGTGTACAACCGGCACGGGTCATCGAAACGGTGCAAGCTTGGCAAAGAACTCGTGCAATCCGCTGTTCCGCTGTGACAGGACGCGCTGTACACTGGAGCTGGTGCAAAAGCCATACTGGCCCAACTCCCAAGCAACACAAGGGCCGATCGTCCGGCGCGGAACCTACCGAGAAAGGAGGTAGTAACCCACAAGAGATCCTAAGAAGTGAGTATACCCATCTGGAGTGCGTCTCTCGACTCGGAGATGCAGTCTCGAACCGAACGTGGAACTAGCTTCCAACTCCTAAGTTCGCATTGACAACAATCAGAATTCAACAGTCACAGGGAGAAAATGATGAAGTCGAAAGCAGTACGAGCTACATTTGCCATACTCATGATATTCACCATGGTCACATCGGTCCTGGCCGACGACGGCTTTCTCGTGCGCAAGAGCATGTCCAAGGAAGGCCAGCTAAACCCCCTATATCAGGGCGAGCTTCCTGAGGCCGAGCACGCCTTCATCCAGATGATGAAGTTCTACGTGCCGATGCAGGCTGCCAACGGAACAGTGGCCCCGATCGACTATTACAACGTCGACGAGGCGCTGGTGGAAGAACGGGACAGTGCCAAGCCGTTGATCGGCGTCTACATCAATGGCCCCGTCGAGGGTGTGGAGGGCACCGGATTCGTCGGCCACGGCCTGCGCGACGCCTTTGGCGCGGTCAGCCTGGACGACGGCATCACTTGGAAGAACACCAACCTGTCCGAGTCCGCCGGCCTGAGCTCATCTGAGGTCGTCCGGACCGACATTCCTCTCTTCAGCGGCACGGAATATGCCTATCCCGGAGACGTGGTCAACATCTTCCACGCAGTGGCTGGCAGCAATGTCCTGGTGGCCTGGCCCAGCCGCTACTGCGAGAGCGGACAGCCGAATTATTCCCTAGATACCGATGACCCCACACCTGAACAAGCAGC
>JASFLR010000590.1:0-3108 GCA_050117995.1 Anaerolineae bacterium | reverse complement strand
TCACTCTCGATGTTGGGACCGCCCTATATATCGATGCGGATGTAGTCGAGGCTGGTATAGCCGCTGCCATACGGCTCGGCCCAAGGGTTCCCTGTCTCGAACACACCGAGGCCGCCCTCTGCCGCTAGTCGCAGGTAGTTGCTGGAGCCTTCCACTACCGATGTTTCAGGCTCGGCGTACAGCAGGTCATGCATGACACAGTCGACTGCCACCGGATCTGTGGCGAAGAAGAGGCTACTCGGCACCTCGCCGCCAAAGGTGTCCCAAGGCACCGGTGGCATTGAGAATTGCCTCGCTGCAAATAGCCCGTCGCCTATGGTCAGCACCGTCTTTCCGCCGATCAGCGGGCTCCTGACCAAGTCCACTAGGGGATTGTAATCTGATCTGTATTGGGCTGGCTGGCGGACTACATCGACATAGTCGTGCAGCGCGCCGCAGGCATTGATCGTCCCGAAGTGATTCTTGAATCCCAACGTTACCCCGGCAATAGGGTGTGCGCCCTTCATGATTGGCATGTTGATCAGGTAGGTCGCGTCCATCAACACGTCGGAGACGTACTCTGCAGGCATGGCTACGCCGGCAGGGGGATAGAAGGTGACCTGGCTGTCGCCTCGATAGGTGAATTCGGCTTCCGTGCGGCAAAAGCTCTCCAAATAGCCGTCGTAAAAGCTCACGTCGTAGAGGTCCTTGCCGACGAACCGGTCCGGCAGCGCGCGAACCGCGTCGTAGACGCAGATGTCCTGGGGGCCGACGCCAAATTGGATCAGGCCCTTTGCCACGGCGTTGACCGGCTCCATGAGCGCGTCGATGACGGGCGCCGTATTGTCGCAGGTCCTGGTGTTGTTGAAGTTGACCTTGATCGCTATCCGTTCTCCGTGCCGATAAGCCGGGATCAGGCTCGTCCAGGCATCGACCACTGTCGCAGCTCCTGTAAGCTTCCGCAGTCCCAGGTCGACCATGCTGTCGACGGCGGTTTGGTCCAGATAGCTCCAGTAGTCGTCCTCACCGTTCCAATTTGTGGCGGTGGCGCTACGAATGTGCACTACCTTTCCCGCATTGAGCGGGGGGTTGTGGGACCCACTGCTGGCGATGTAGGGTAGATAGGCCCGTGGAACCAGCACAGGGTCATCGTCAGTGTGGGCTGGCCTAGCACCTGCGCGGCGCGATCCGACCAGAGCGGCAGCCACGCCCAGGAGGAACCTGCGGCGAGAGACTAGGTGCTTTTCATCGATGTTATTCCCTCCAGCTACCAAGGTGTCGCACATTTGCGCGCTCCTCCTCCATAGGCTCAGGCACCACTCATCCGTGCCCCCCCACCCCGCGCATGGCCCGAGTGTCTCTGAGTAAGGTCTCTGCCAGACGCAGGCAGCATAACACAGAGTTGCCCTGGATTCAAGCAGGTATCGGGCAAGCTAGCGGCAATAGCTGGCTGCGCAAGAGGGTTCGCGCCCAAGCATCTTACAGCGGGATGGTCTGGAGTAGCTCTTCGTTGGTGGGGTATTTCTCCAGAAGCTGGAGCAGGGAGATCAGTGCCTGCTTTGGCGCCCGCTCGGCCAACGCCCTGTGCAGCTTGGTCAGGCGCTGGTAGTCATCTGCGTCGTAGAGCAGATAGTCCTTGCGGGTTCCACTGGCTGTGACGTCGATTGCCGGAAAGAGCCGCGCGTCGGCCAGCGAGCGATCGAGGATGATCTCCGAGTTGCCAGTGCCCTTGAATTCCTCAAAGACAACCTGGTCCAGGCGGGATCCGGTGTCCACGAGGATGGTGGCGATGATGGTGACCGAACCGCCCCCCTCGATATTGCGCGCCTGCCCGAAAAAGCGCCTGGGGATCTCCAGGGCGCTCGCGTCCAGGCCACCTGAGAGGGCGCGGCCCCGCGTGCGTCCCCCCTTGAGATTGAAGGTGCGTGCCATGCGGCTGAGGCTGTCAACCAGGACTACGACGTCATGCCCGCACTCCAGCTCGGTGCGGATATGGGCCAGCATCAGCTCTGTAAGGGCTACGTGTTCCCGCTGGGGACGGTCGGCGGAGCTGGCGAACACCTCAGCGTCGACGGCCCGTTGGAAGAAGGTGACCTCTTCCGGGCGCTCGTCGATCAGGAGAACGATGATCCGCGTCTCAGCATCGCTGGCACGTATCGCTCGCGCAATCTGTTCCAGGAGGGTCGTCTTGCCAGCCTTGGGCGGGGAGACGATGAGGCCACGTGTGCCCTTGCCAATTGGCGCAACCAGATCTACAGCCCGCATGGCGAGTTCGTTACTTGTGCACAGACCAAAGCGCTCGTTCGGATCTACGGCGATCAACTGTCGGAATGGTGTGCGCTCCTGAAAAGCCTCAGGCGACAGACCGCAGATCGTCGTGACTTCCGTCAGTTGTGGCCCCTTTTGCGCATCTCGTATCGGGCCTGCGACGGTGGCTCCCTCGACCAGCCGGTACTTGCCCACGAGCTGGGAAGGAACCCGGACTTTGACATCGGGCTGATCAGGCCTGAACAGCAGGCCAGTGCCTCCTTTGGCGCGCGTCAGGATGCCTCGTGCTAGATCAGTTTCTCCAGCGACTCTGGTCATGATTCAGCTCCTCCTTGGCATTCACGGCAGATTTACGCTTGCCGGCGATCATCGTTCGTTGAGTGGCAGGTGGTGCCATGTGCGCGGCGGGGCCACACACTGGCTACCGTGCGGACTGACGAGTTGGGCCGGCGCTGCGCAAGTTGCCGGCGTCGGGTCTAAGCTGGCCCAAGCTTTCAGGCTACCGCCAGGCTAGGCTCCTTGAACGGATCGTATTCTTGTTCGATCCTCTGGCGGAACTGCTGTGTGTAGAGGCGATAGTAGTGCCCGCGCAGACGGAGAAGCTCGGCATGCGTGCCCATCTCGGTGATGCGCCCTTTCTCGATGACCAAGATGCGATCGGCACGCTTGATGGTCGAGAGACGGTGCGCGATGATGAAACTGGTGCGATCCTGCATGAGCGTCACCATCCCTCGTTGGATCAGATCCTCGGTCAGGGTGTCGACAGAGCTGGTCGCCTCGTCCATGATAAAGATCTCCGGCTGTGCCAGGATCGCTCGTGCCAGGCTAATCAATTGCTTCTGACCCACCGACAGCAGTTCG
>JASFLR010000589.1:0-3112 GCA_050117995.1 Anaerolineae bacterium | reverse complement strand
CCAGGTCAAGGTCCTGGTCACCTCCCGTGTGCGGCTGAACCTGCACGACGAACACTGCCTCCCTATCGCCGGCATCCGGTTCCCCGAGCGGATCCCGGAGGATCCACAGCAGGCTCGGAGCTTTGCCGCTGTGAACCTGTTCTTGGAGGCGGCTCACCGGGTCCGACCAGGATTTCAACCAGCTGACGTAGATCTGGCCGAGATCTCGCATATCTGCCGGCTGGTCCAGGGCATGCCGCTGGGCATCTTGCTGGCGGCTGCCTGGATAGGTGTACTCCCTCCGGCTGAAATTGCGGCAGAGATCGGCCAGGGCCCCGGCTTCTTGAGAGCCGACTGGCCCGACGTGCCCGAGCGGCAGCGCAGCATCCGTGCCGTCTTTGATCGATCCTGGAACCTGCTAACCGAGCGGGAGCGGGAAGTGTTCCAGGCGCTCTCTGTCTTTTCGGGTGGGTTCACGCGAGCAGCAGCCGAGGAGGTCAGTGGTACGTACTTGCAGGAGTTAAGGGCACTAGCCGACAAATCTTTGCTCCAGATCGCGCCTTCGGGCCGCTACGAGATCCACGAACTGCTGCGGCAATATGCCACTGACAAGCTCCAGTCGTTGCCTGAGGCAGCGACAGACGTACACAACCGCCACTGCGCCTATTATACGGACGCCCTGCACCGCTGGGAGGCAGACCTGACGGGAGCTCGGCACCAACTGGCATTGGCCGAGATGGAATGGGATTGTGAGAATATCCGCGCCGCCTGGACCTGGGCCGTCGAACAGGCCCAGGTCAAACGGCTTGACCGAGCCATGGAAGGGCTACAGCACTTCTGCTGGCACAGCGGGCGCTTCCAGGAGGCCGAGGCAGCCTTTGCGGCAGCCGCGGGCGCGGCGACCGCTATGGCCCCCGTGGCTGCAACGGTTGTCGACAAGGTTGCCTGCCTGCGGGTGCAGGTGCGGGCTCTGACCTGGCAGAGCAACTTCCAGCGGGCGATGGGTGAGCGAGATGTGGCCGTCCGGCTGCAGCAGCGGTGCCTGGCAATCCTAAAGACCCCTGCCCTGGTGGGATCGGACACTCGATTGGAGCGCGCCTTCCTGATCTGGGCCATGGGCGTGACCATCTGCATGATTGACTATGAGCAGGGCCGGCAGCGGTTTGAGGAGAGCTTTTCCCTGTTTCGTAAGCTTGACCACCCGTGGGGAATGGCTTGGGCGCTGAATGCCTCGGGCGATATGTCAATGTTCCTGGGCGCCTACGGGGATGCTTGGCGCCGCCTCGACGAGGGATTGGCCATCTACCGGGCACTGGGCTACCGGTCGGGCGTCGCTGGCTCCCTCTCGAGAATGGCCTGCATCGCCAGCATGCAAGGGCGGTTTGATGAGGCTGAAGGCCTGGCCCGGGAGGGCGTGACTGCCTCGGTGGAAGCGGGCAGCAGGGCGCAATGGGCGTTAGCCCTCGTGGATCTGGGAGAAGTGCTGGAGAAGGTGGCCAAACTCACGGAAGCCCGCGCAGTCCTGCAGAAGAGCCTGGCGCTGCTCACCGACTTGGGGTATCGCAGCTACATCACCCAGGCGTACACCGACTTGGGTAGTGTCGACCTGCATCTGGGTCATTGTGAGGAGGCACGGAGCCATGCACAGAAGGGCCTGGCCCTCGCCCGCAAACACGGCCCGCGATTCTGCGTTGCCACTAACCTCCTTCTGCTGGGCTGCCTGGAGCTTGCCCAGCGAGCACCCGCCAAGGCGCACCAGCTTCTGGAGCAGAGCGCGGCCGTCTACCGGGAGGTGGGACACAAGGACGACCTCGGTTTGGCGCTGGCTTGCCTTGCCTTGTCGGCACGCGAGCGGGGAAACACGCTTGAAGCTCGGCAGCATCTCTCCCATGCCCTTGAGATCACTCAGGAGTCCAGAGCCGTGCCACCCCTCATGTGGGCACTCCCGGCCATGGCCCTGCTGTTGGCCGCCGATGGAGAGAAGGAGCGCGCCGTGGAGTTGTACGCCCTGGCCTCGCGCTATCCCCTCGTGTCCCAATCCCGCTGGTTCGCCGACGTTGTGGGGAAAACGATTGCTGAGGTCGCCGCCACTCTGCCAGCCGAGCGAGTCGCCATCCTCCAGCAGAGCGGCCGAACGCGCGACATGGAGGCTACAGCCGCCGAACTGCTGGCTGAGCTGTGCGAATAGAGCTGCCTCGACTGCCCTCGCGATCACTGGGTACTCGGTTTGCTGGAGGCCGAGCTCAGCCCCAGTCGGACCGTCAGTTTCAAGCCATGGGCACCGGTTTGTAGATTCCGTACACCACTTTGAGCGAATGTTATATGACAATGCCCAACTGGCCCGCGTCTATCTGCACGCCTAGCAGATCACGGACAACGAGTTCTTCCGCACCATCACGGAGGAAATCCTGGACTATGTTGTGCGGGAGATGACGGATCCCGCCGGGGGGGTTTACAGCACGCAAGACGCCGACAGCGAGGGCGAAAAGGGCAAGTTCTTTGTCTGGACGCCCGGCGAGATCCGAGAAGTACTGGGTGAGGACGCAGAGGAATTCATCGCTGCCTACAGCGTGACCCGCCACGGCAACGCTTCGACAGGCTCAGCGCATGGCTTCGAAGGCAAGACCATCCTCGAGTTCGTCGCTGATCTTGACCAGCGCCCTGCCCTGGCCGAGGCCCGCCACAGGCTGTTTGAGGCCCGGGAGAAGCGGGTGCACCCCGGACGCGATGATGTGCAGTTGGCGCTGGCGCCAACTGCCAAGCAATGCAGCCGACGCAGTCGGCCGCATTGCCAAGGTCCTGACCTCGTGGAACGGTCTCATGCTGGCCACCTTCGCCGAGGCGGCGCGGGCCTTCTCCCCCTCGCCCGGGACTGGGAGAGGGGATCAAGGGGTGAGGGCCGAAACCTACCGCCAGGTGGCCGAGCGTAATGCCGAGTTTCTGCTGCGCGAGCTGAGGCAGGAAAATGGTCGCCTGCTTCGCACGTGGAAGCATCGTCCTGAGCGTGTCCTGGAAGGACCCAGCGAAGGAGCAGGAGAGGCCAAGCTCAACGGCTATCTGGAGGACTATGCCTACCTCGTCGAAGGCCTGCTGGAGCTATACCAGACGACCTTTGACCCTCAATGGTTCGTGG
>JASFLR010000588.1:0-3115 GCA_050117995.1 Anaerolineae bacterium | reverse complement strand
GGATAGCCCGGCCCTGGCTGCCGGCTACCTGGGTACCAGGGTAGTTGAGGTGGTGGTCCTAAGCGTTGCCGCCATCTGCCCTCTGGTGCTGGTTACCTTGAGCCAGGAGTACGTCGCAGCGGGGGCTACCGATGCTGCTTACTTTGAGACTGCGGGCGCGCTGGTGATGGCTGCGCGCGGGCATCTGGCCAGCCTCCTGACGCCCATCTTTTTCAGCCTGGCGGCCCTATTGCTCTACAGTTTCCTGTACCGGTCAAGGCTCGTCCCGCGGTTCATCTCGGTCTGGGGCTTTATCGCTGTTGTATCGATGCTTACCTTGAACATGCTGGCGGCGTTTGGCCTTAGCACAAGCGCCGCGATGGTGTTCGTGCTGCCGATGATTCTGAACGAGATATTCCTCGGGTTCTGGCTGCTGGTTAGAGGATTCAGCCCGCCAGTGCCGGTACGGGGATGAGGTGCCGCGCAAGTACCACGGAAAGCTCTGATCTGCGACACGACAGGAGAACCAGATGAAGGCGATTGTTTGCACAGAATACGGGCCGCCAGAAGTCCTTCAGTTTCAGGAGGTGGACAAGCCGGTCCCGGGCGACCATGAGGTGCTGATCCGGGTGCATGCGACCACAGTGCACAGAGGGGATTCGCGCATGCGCGGGCTCGACATTCCGGGCCCAGGTTGGCAGCGGCTCATGGCTCGGCTGGTGCTCGGGATCAGGCGGCCAAAAAACGCTATCCTGGGGATGGATCTGGCTGGAAAGATCGAGGCCGCAGGCAGTAGTGTGACGCGGTTCCAGGAGGGTGACGAGGTCTTTGGCTCGACTATGTGGTCCGGATTTGGCGCCTATGCCGAGTACAAGTGCATGGCCGAGGATGGACTGCTGGCGCTCAAGCCGGCCAATATGACCTTCGAGGAGGCGGCTGTCATCCCCTCCGGCGGGATCACCACCCTGGGCATACTGAAGCTGGCCGATATCCAGCCAGGGCAAACGGTCTTGATCTACGGCGCCTCGGGCAGTGTGGGCACCTTTGCCGTGCAGCTTGCCAGGGCCTTTGGCGCGGAGGTCACCGGGGTCTGCAGCACAGCAAACCTGGATCTGGTGCTCTCCCTGGGGGCGGAGACGGTTATCGATTACACGCAGGAGGATTTCACCCGGCGCGGCGAGACCTTTGACGTCATCTTTGACGCAGTGGACAAGTTCCAGGGCGACTATACGACAGCGCTCAAGGATACGGGCGTCTATCTAAATGTCCACGTTGCCTCTGACAAGATCGATACCGGGGACATGCCGCTGCTTCTTGGAGAGCTCAAAGAGCTGGCAGAGGCCGGTAAACTCAAGGCCGTCATCGACAGGCGCTATCCGTGGGAGCAGATCGTAGAGGCCCACCGCTACGTCGACCAGGGTCACAAGAGGGGCAATGTGGTCATCACGGTGATTGATGAGGGCAAAGCCCGGTAGCCAGTTTGCACAGACCAACCAGCCCACGCAAGGAGAATCTCAATGCCGATTCCTATGGACTCTGAACCTGCTTTTCTGGAGACGATCAAGTACAATTTGGGAAGGGGAGCAACACAGGACGAAGATCGACGCCCTCTGCCTGGCGATGATCTCGTACCCAGTCCAAAGAGCGGGTACACGCAGGCAATCACCATCAGGGCGCCGAAATCTGAAGTCTGGCCCTGGCTGGTGCAGATTGGCTACAAACGTGCAGGCTGGTACAGTCACGACTTTCTGCACCGCTTGGTGGGTATTGCCGGTTGTGTGGATGATGAACGCTGTTCCGCAAAGCGAATCATTCCGGAGCTGCAGGACCTGAAGGTTGGGGATGTAATCGAGATAGCGCCCGGAATGGGATATGAGGTGGTGGGTCTTGAGCACGAGCAGGCGTTGATTCTGCACAGCATACTGGACGCTGGCAAATGGGAATCGGTGTCCAGCAATGCTCCGTTGCCGGAAAAGTATCTCAGGTCGGGCTGGGTGTGGTTTCTTGAAGAGATAGATGAAGACACGACCCGGCTGATCGTTCGAGTACGAAGTGATCATGATCCCGGACTGCTGAGTACCATGAGCACGGCCATGTCAAATATACTCGGGAGAATAGTAATGCAGCCCAAGACGTTAAGAGTGCTCAAGCAACGGGCCGAGGCGGGACTCGGGCAATAGAGGACGGGTGGATCGGTTGCTCCGTTGTGCAGGTCCGTGAAACTGAGAAGACAGATCGCTGAGCCGGGGAGATTCTATCAGCTACCAATTCTCGTCTGCTGGCTCCGCACGACAAGTAGACCGGGAGGAACAGACATGGAAGCGAGCGTCCAAGACCTGTACGGCTCACCTGGTGGAACCTACCAGCGCGTCGTCGTGACGCGACACGGCGGGCCAGAGGTGCTGAGCCTGCCATACGCGCCGTGCCAGGCCGTGCTTGGGCTGTGGCTGGTAGTAAAAGGGTTCAGTTGACGGGGGACGCGATGACGGTCTGCCGTGAATCCCTGGGAGAAGATGATGAAAGCGATCGTGTGCACCAAGTACGGGCCTGTGGAGGGTCTCCAGCTCAAAGATGTGGAAAAGCCTGCGCCCAAGGCCGATGAGGTTCTGATCAGGATATATGCAACGACGGTGACAGCCGGGGACGTGATGCTGCGCAGCATGAGCGGGCTCCAACGGCTCGTCTTTGGCCTGTTCTTCGGGCTGAGAAGGGGCAAGATACTGGGGCACGAGCTTGCCGGGGAGATCGAGGCGGTGGGCGATGGTGTCACGCGCTTTAAGCCGGACGATGGGGTCTTTGCCTCCGCCGGTTCGAAAGGGGGCGCCTACGCCGAGTACATCTGCCTGCCGGAGGATGCCATGGTGGCAGCCAAGCCGGCCAACCTGACCTACGAAGAAGCCGCCGCCGTACCCATTGGGGCCAACACGGCACTCCATATCCTCAGAAGGGGCAACATCCAGCGCGGGCAGAAGGTCCTGGTCTATGGCGCATCCGGGAGTGTGGGCACCTATGCCGTGCAGCTTGCGCGCTACTTTGGCGCCGAGGTCACCGGGGTATGCAGCACGCTCAATCTGGGGCTGGTTGCCTCCCTGGGCGCTAGCACCGTCATCGACTACACCCAGGAGGATTTCACTCA
>JASFLR010000587.1:0-3126 GCA_050117995.1 Anaerolineae bacterium | reverse complement strand
GTTTGACCGCGTACTTGCGGGTGAGACCGTGCGGCAGGAAGCTTTCCGGTTGGAGGTCGACGGGATTGTCTCCTACTGGGATGCTGTCATCAGCCCCCTGACCGAAGGGGGGCGTGTGGTTGGCATCGCGCACGTGACGACCGACGTGACCGATCGCGTGCAGGTGTTCCAGGAGATGGAGAGGCGTGTGCGGGAGCGCACCCGCGAGCTGGCCACACTGCTACAGGTCTCTCACGACGTCAACTCGACGCTGGAACTCGAGCCGCTCCTGGACGTGATCCTGGAGCAGTTAAAGACGGTGGTGGACTATAGCGGGGCTTCGGTCCTAACTCTGGAGGGTGAGACCCTCACTGTGCGCGCCTACCGCGGTCCCATCCCCTCTGAAGAGGCACACCGCCTCCACTTCACACTGGAGGATGCACAAGTCAATCGCCAGGTCATTGAGCAACGAGCGCCGATCATCATTGCCGACATCTTGGGCGACACCCCGGAGGCCCGCATGTTCCGGCAGACAGCGGACAGCGAGCTGGAAACAGCCTTTGGCTACGTCCGTTCCTGGCTGGGCGTGCCGATGATGGTCAAAGGCGCCATGCTGGGCATGCTGACTTTGGACCACATCCAGCCTGGCTTTTTCACCGAGCGGCACGCGGATCTGGTCCTGACCTTTGCCAACCAGGTGGCCGTTGCCGTCGAAAACGCCCACCTGTACCGGGCCGAGCAGAAACAGCTGGCCGAGAGCGAGCGCCGGCGCGAGGTGGCTGAGGCCCTGCGTGACACCCTGGAGATGCTCAATTCCAGACGCCCGCTGGAACAGATTCTGGAACACATCGTGGCGCAGACTGCGCGCCTGCTCGGTGCGCACAGCGGCATTATCTATCACCTGGAGGTCGACCCTGAGAATCTGGTGCTTCAGGCAGGCTACCATCTTCCGGAGCAGTTGACCGAGCTGCGCGAGATTCCCCTATACGAAGGGGGGGCTGTCCGGCGGATGTTCGATCGAAAGCCCTACGCGATCGCGGACATTCAGGCTCACCTGGCGCGCGGGGGTACGGACACGGTCCTCCAGAATCCCCGGCTGTCCAGATGGCTGGAGATATTGATCCAGCACTACCGGGCCTATCTGGGCTTGCCGCTGATCATCGGGGACGAGGTCTATGGCAGCCTGGGGCTCTACTACCTGGAACCGCAGGCCCTGACGGACGAAGAGATCGAGCTGGGCATGTCGCTGGCGAGCCAGGCCGCGCTGGCTATCCAGAATGCACGGCTGAGCCAAGCCGAGAAGGAGCGGCAGCGCGAGCTGCAAACGCTTCTCGACATAACCTCTACAGCCAGCCGTTCCCTGGATCTTGACGAGGTGTTGACCACCACGCTCGACCATCTGCTCGCGCGGGTTGGCGCGTCGCGGGCGGGCGTGATGCTGCTGGACGATGCTTCAGACCAGCTCGAGCCGCGAGCGATCAGGCCTGAGACGCTGGTTGCAGCCGTTGACATGGCCCAAATGGCCGAGGCCTGCCAGGGCGTGATTGTCTCCGATGAGCCCCTGTACATACAGCCCGATCTGGCGAGTGGGTTGATTGAGCCAGGCGCTCTATTGCCCCTTCGGGTTCGCGGACAGGCCAAGGGGGTCCTGGTGATTGTCGGCCAGGAGGGCGGTCGCTTCAATCCAGGACAGCAGGCGCTATTTGGCTCCATTGCCGACCAACTGGGCATTGCGGTGGAGAACGCCTGGCTGTTTGAACAGGCGGAGGAGGCCGCCGTAGCTGCCGAGCGGAGCAGGCTAGCTCGCGACCTGCACGACGCCGTGACGCAGACCCTCTTTTCCTCGAGTATCATCGCCGAAGTTCTGCCCCGTCTGTGGGAGCGGGACCCGGAAGAGGGGAGGCGCCGCCTGCAAGAGTTGCGCGAGCTAACCCGGGGCGCCCTGGCTGAGATGCGCACCTTGCTGATGGAGCTCAGGCCCTCGGCCCTGGCAGAGGCCAGGTTGAGCGAGCTGTTGCGCCAGCTCGCAGAGTCGATTGCCGGTCGGGCGCGAGTGCCGGTCGATCTGAAGGTGGAGGGTGAGTGCAGCTTGGATGCCGGAGTAAAAGTTGCCCTGTATCGCATTGCCCAGGAGGCGTTGAACAACATCGCCAAGCACGCCGGCGCCAGTGCGGCAACCATACGGCTGAGCTGCCAACCGGGGCTGGTCGAGTTGCGCGTTGCCGACGACGGGATCGGTTTTGATCCGACAACACTGCCGGCCAATAGCCTTGGGTTGGGCATCATGGGCGAACGAGCGGAAAGCATCGGCGCGGAGCTGGAGATCAATAGCCAGCCTGGAAACGGAACAGAGATTAGTGTCACTTGGAGGAGTTATCGCCAATGAGCAAAGCGGGTCCCATTCGTGTGTTGCTGGTAGACGATCACGCTGTGGTGCGCAGCGGCCTGAGCGCCTTCCTTCTCGCCTTCGACGATCTGGAATTGGTTGGTGAGGCGGGAAGCGGTGAAGAGGCAGTCCGGCTCTGCGATCGCATCCGGCCTGACGTGGTGTTGATGGACCTGGTTATGCCCGGCATGGATGGGGCGCAGGCCACCCGGGCCATCCGGGGCAAGTGCCCGTCTATTCAAGTCGTCGCTCTGACCAGTTTCAAAGAGCAGGATCTGGTCGAAGCGGCTTTGGAGGCAGGCGCCATCGGGTACCTGCTCAAGAACGTCTCGGCCGATGAGCTGGCCAAGGCCATCCGCGAGGCCCATGTTGGGCGACCGACGCTGGCCCCCGAGGCAGCTCAAGCGTTGATCCAGGCCCGGCGCGAGCCGCGAGCGCTGGGCTTTGACCTCACCGAGCGCGAACGCGAGGTACTGGCCTTGCTGGTCGAAGGGCTCAACAACCCAGACATCGCCGATCGCCTGGTCGTGAGCCGCTCCACCGTCAAGTTCCACGTCAGCAGTATCCTTTCCAAGCTTGGCGCCGCCAGCCGGACGGAGGCGGTGGCGGTGGCTGTGAGGGAGGGCTTGCTCGACTAGAGCATGGTCTGATCCCCTGACTAGGTCCAAGGCTCCTCAGATGCGCCCGGCATCTGGGGAGCCTTTGCTGTGCCGCAAGTAGGCAAAGACTGGCCATCTGACCAGGCCCAAGACTCCCCAGAT
>JASFLR010000586.1:0-3128 GCA_050117995.1 Anaerolineae bacterium | reverse complement strand
CAGGGCAACAGCCTGCCCTTCACCCGCGCTGCCAATGATGACGATGTCGCCCAGCGGGCGGGGGAGCGAGGCTGTAATTATCTCCACGGCCCCGTCCAGACTGCGGCCGTTCTGCAGCAGCTTTCGCAGAGTGAGTATAAAGGGCACCACGGGGCCCTGGATATCCTGTGTCAGTTCGCCATCGCTCAGGTAGGTATTGTCCCACGCTACCGAGATTCCGGCCTCGTTCATCCCAGCGTTGGCCCCGATCGAGCCCACAGTGTTGACGGTGAAGAAAGGAATCCCCTGGCTGGGCCGGTAAAAGATGGCCGCCAGGTAGGGTTGGATCAGGGCGTGGTCGGGATGCATCAGGTCATAGTTATAGCCGTGGAGCAGCGAGCCACTGACGGTGAGGGGTCCCACCGCCGCGAACTCGGAGCAGCCGGAGACGAGGTACATCTCCCAGATGGCGGTGCTCACCAGTACCTCGATGGGGTGGACGCCGGCGCCGTGGGCGATGCCCTGCATCTCAAGGGCATATTCCGGCGGAATGGTTGGCCAGTAGGCAGCAGCCTGGTGGAAGAGCAGCGGTCGGGCCAGCCAGGCAGGGGCCGGTACCAGGGAGGTCACATACGCGTAGGCGGCGGCGCGGAAGCCGCGGATCAGATCCCGGGCCAGCACGCCATGCTGGTAACCCATCTCGTAGGGCGTGCCCGCCAGATAGAGGGCTGTCAATCCCCCGTGCCCCTCGATGCGGGCGGCGGATAACACTCGCTCATGCTCTTCAGGTGGCAAAGGCCGCCTTGGGGCAGGCCACCAGGCCCGCAGAGCGTCCAACCAGCGCGCGCTCATGGGTTCGCCTCACCGCCATCCCGCGCGGCTGCCGCCATCGAGGGGGTCACGTGGCCCGGTCGCATCACGGCCTCGCCTCCAGCGCATCCTCATCCGACACGGCCCGCCGGGCGACATAGGCCCGCAGCGCGCTCATATCGGCATCGATCGTCCGCAGCAAGAACAGGGTCGAGATCACCGCGCCGATCAGCAGGACGGTGACCGCCCCCTGAAATCCTGCCAGCAGGTTGCCCTCATCCAACCCCTGCCACAGGCCCACGTAGTGGCTCACTGCGCCGATGGAAAAGGCGACGAGGGCCGAGACGCCGCTCACGAACACGCCATCGGCGGCAGTAGCCGAGGAACGGGTCTCCGGCGGGACTATATCGTACAGGATCACGTTGATGGTAGGCATGTAGAGATAGCCGAACAGGCCCAGGAAGAACCCAGCGAACAACACGGCGGTCAGGTCGGTAAGGGCAAAGACGACGATACTCATAATCAATGCGCCCACCGCCGCCACCAGCGCGATCCACACTGCCGACCGCTCGGTGCGGCGGCGCAGCCTATCGATGAGCCATCCGCCCAACACGGTGCCTACGACAAAGCCCAGGATGGCGGGCAACAGGGCCATGGCTGCCGTGTCCGAATCCGGGGCAATATGGCGCCGCACCAGGTAGGCCGGGGCCCAAAAGGAAAATGCCCACCAGGTGGCTCCCTGGCAAGCATCCATCACATATACCAACAGGGCGCTGCGGATGCGCATAGTGCGCCTGAGCGCAGGCCAACTGAAGCGCCCGACGTAAGCGCCGGCTTCCATCACCTCGTCCTCGGCAGCGCCGCGTTCTGGCTCGCGGATGAACAGGAACACGAGCGCACCCAGGATGACGCCCGGGATGGCAAAGTAGATCCAGGGACTACGCCAGTTGGTTGTGCCGACAAAGGCGGCCACCACCAGCGACACCACGGTCCCCACGGCAAAGGTAGCGCCCAGCAGGCCCATGACCATGCCCCGCCTGCGGCGGGGTACCAGGTCTCCCAGCATGGGGTAGGCCGCAGTGCCGAAGGCAGCCTCAAAGAAGGTCATGCTGGCCCGCGCTACGAGCAACTGGGCAAAGTTCTGCACGCGTCCCGTACCCCAGGTGATGGCCGACCAGAGAAGCACGCTCAGGCCAACCACGTCCCGCCTCCGCCAGCGGTCGGCAACCAAGCCAAAGATAATGGCGCCAACGACGAGAGCGATATTGGTAGCGGCGCGGATGGTACCGAATTGCAGGTCATTCAGGCCCAGTTCCTGGCTGACCGGCTCGTAGAGTGGGGCCAGGAGTTCGCGGTCTGCCACCTTGATGGTGCTGATCAGCATCAGCACAGTCACGACAAAGACCAGGTACCACTTGTTCACCCGCAGGCGACGAGACTTTTTCGCTTCGGCCATGTTCCCCTCCGGTGTTAGCTACTTGACGGCTGCGATCGAGCGCAGCCAAAACTCGCCGGTTCCCCGGGGATTGCCATGTCTTCCATCACGAGTATCGCGACTGCTATCTGTCCACTCGTCTGGCTTCCCCAGTCCTGAAGTCGACCAGAATCCCTTCTTCTGACCAGATGACCGGTCCTAGTTCCGCGTAGTCGATCTCCCACTCAGCATCGCCGAGCCAGATACCCACCAAACATTCGTTGTTCACGCTTTCCCGGAAATCCTGACCGCCGTAGCGATCTGCAATCTCAAGGGCCTCATACAAGCCAACTTCTATCTTGGACAGATCCAGCGTGTCATGTCTCCACCGAAGCGCTTGATGCTCTATCCAGACCGAGGCAGTGTTGGCATTCCGATCGAAAGAAACCGACGCCCACTTGAGGTAAGGCACGACACCATCAAAATAGGCATAGGCCACGTCCAAATAGAACCTGTCCGGTTCGGGATAGGATTGGCACGGAACAAATCCATGGAGACCACTCAAGTTCGGGGCCAGGTCCCAGCCGTGATCCTCCAGTAGTTGCGCGGTGATCTGGTACCAATCCCGTTCTGTAGGGTGCTCCGGCAAGAAACCAGGATCAATGGCGACTTCTTTGTGTACCAGGATCTCACCATCCTCGACCACCTCCAGGTCAGACACCCATGCTACCGCGAACCAGGCCACACCGCAGAGAAGGACACATCCAACGAGCACTTGAAGGCAGATGGCTATGATCACGCAGAGACCAATAGCCCTGCCTTGCTGTGGCATGCTGTTCTTGCCTGTCATCCGAAACCCTCCCCGGCCAGAAAGCGCCGTGCATCTCACTATCTCTGAAGTGTCCCTATTCATCATCAGGCTCGT
>JASFLR010000585.1:0-3131 GCA_050117995.1 Anaerolineae bacterium | reverse complement strand
CCCCTGGCGGGGCGGCTGGCGGCCCTGGTGGCCCAGGAAGAGGATTACGAGAATTTCATCCTCATGCACGCCATGGGGGCCAACACCGCGGGGCAGTTGGGCAGCGTGATGGCTGGCGGCGTGCTCCTGGCGCTGGTGACGGGCCTACTCTAAACTTGCTTGAGAGGGCTCGTCTGCCGTGCCAGAGCTCTTCCTGGCGTCTTTCGGAAGCTCTGGCGGAAGGCGGCCGTCTCCTGAAGATGCTCGTCGAGTTTAGCACGGGCCCGTTGAATCAGCCGTGCGTCGTGCTGCCCTATGCCTTTCTGGATGGACCACGCGTCCTCCCCACGCTCGACCATCGAAAGGGTCCCGCTGGCCTCGAGGTAATCCAGCCCAGCGCGCACGGTTCCGACCCGGTGGCCCAGCCTTGCGGCTGCCCTTTCGAGTGGGAACATGCCCTCCAGCTCCTCTATCGCATGGTTTATCAGGCTGCCCAGACCCAACAGGAATGCCTTGCGGTCATCCGTGCCGGTCTCTCGCGCAAAGAGGATGACCTCGTCCGGCTGGGCTCGGTCCAGGGCTGCCTGCCACTCCCGGGCTCCGGGCGGAGCAGTCCATACTGCCAGCCGCGCGCAGGGCTCCAGCTCGATGCGGATGCGCGCGTCGAGGCCGGTGGGTGGCTGTAGCCCCTCCGCCCATACCTGCACCTCGCCCTCCTCGACCAGTCCCGCCAAAAGGGCCACTGGATTGCGTTTCTCCCGGTAGTCGCGGATCTCAAAGCGCGGCCCGGCTTCCACCTCGACCACCTCTGGCTCGTGAATGCGGGCGTCGATCCATTCCACCTGGATATCGGTCATGCCCCGGTAGTCGCTGGCGCGGACGGTGCAGGCCAGGTCAAAGAGCCCGGTGGGCAGCGGTTGGTCAGCGCCCTGCCACCAGAATACCGTCTGGGTGTTGTCCTGGCTGTCCTCTACGATGAGGCGCAGATGCTCGCCGGTGCGGCCGATTGGGGCATGGCTGGCGAGCTGTAGATCGCGGACGGCCAGAGTCAGCGGCGGGTTGCCGGGGCCAAAGGGCGCCAGGCGGCTGATCTCTTTGACTAGATCCATCGTGAGGTCGGGTAGCTCCACATAGGCGTCGATCTCCAGCACCGGCTCGGGGATGGTCTCTGCGGTCTGGGCGATGGCCCGTGAAAACGCGTCTCGGAATTCGTCGATGCGCGCCGGATCGATGCTGAATCCGGCCGCGCCCGCATGCCCGCCGTGGCCCTCAAGCAGGCCAGCGCAAGCATTGAGGGCGGCGACGAGGTCAGCGCCAGGCACGGAACGGCCCGATCCGCGGGCAGGCTGGTTCTTCTCCTCGGGCCCGCTGATGAGCACTGCTGGTTTGTGGAACCGTTCCGCAAGCTTGCCGGCGACGATGCCGACGATGCCTCCAGGCCATCGCTCGTGGCTTAGCACCAGGGCGCGATAGTCGGAGAGGAGGGATGGCTCGCGCTCGATCCGGCGCAGCGCGCCAGCCATCACATTCCTGGTGAGCTGCTGCCGCTGGGCATTGAGGCCCTCAACCTCGGTGGCCAGGGCGCGGGCCAGGGTGGGGTCATCGGTCGTGAGCAGCTCGACGCCGCGGCTGGCATCCGCAAGCCGGCCTAGGGCGTTGAGGCGCGGGCCGAGGACAAAGCCGATGTGCTCCTCAGTGATGCCTTCGGGGCGCAGCTCGGCAGTCTGGTACACTGCCCGCAGGCCAGGCCGGGCCGTCCGCCGCAGTGCGTCCAGACCCAGTTGTACCAGGTATCGATTGTCGGCGGTGAGCGTGCCCACGTCGGCGACGGTGCCCAGCGCAACCAGGTCCAGGGCTCGGGCTGCGACGTCTACGTCGAGGGCGCGGGCAAGCTGGTAGGCTACGCCCACGCCGGTGAGTGCCTCCATCGGGTGTCCGGGCGGAAGCCGGTGGGGATTCACCACGGCGTGGGCAGCGGGCAGTTCCTCGCCCAGGACGTGGTGATCGGTGATGATGACCTCTGCCCCCTTCTGGTTGGCGCGGGCTACGGCCTCGTGGGCGGTGACGCCGGTATCACAGGTGAGGATGAGCTGCACGCCGTCTTTGATGAGTCTCTTCAGGCCTTCCCAGTGCAGGCCATGTCCCTCCTGGCGCGTGGGCACGCGGTAGGTGACCTGGGCGCCCATCGCCCGTAACGTCGCCAGGAGCAGGGCAGTGGAGGTCTGCCCATCGGCGTCAAAGTCGCCCCAGATGGCCACCAGCTCCTGGCGCTCGACGGCCTGCCGCAGGCGGCTGGCTGCGTTGGCGAGGTCGGGCAGGTTGGTGGCTGGGGCTGGGACGTAGAAATCGGCGTTGAGAAAAGCGCGGGCATCCACGGGACTGCGGATGCCGCGCCGTACGAGAGTTTTGGCTATGAGATCCAAGCCACCGACAGCCTGTTGCAGCGGTTCGGGGACCTCGACCGTCTGAGGATCGATCCAGGTGGTCATGGGTTGGTATCCTCCCGGCAGGTCTGCTAGTGCCGGTTCCATTATAGCACAGGTGGCTTGTTCACGCGATTGCAGGAGCAGTCAGGGTGCTTCATCGCCCTCTGTATCCTTTTCGCCAGGGCAGGCGTCAGATCGGACAATGCGTGGATCTCTTGACTTTGCGCTGTCTCTCTGTTATGCTGATGATCACAGCGGCAGTAGAGCAAATGGATCGGAAGAGAAGGATGTTGCCAGATAGCTGAGCTAGGTGAGTGGCAATCTCGCTGTTTCGTACAAGGGGATCGTGGCCAAGACTCAAGAGCGGATACTTTGAGCGGCTGGGAGAAGAGAGGAATCTCGAATGCTTGTAGGATGGTTTCTTGTTGGACTGGGTTTCTTCGTTGGCATCTCTATCCTCCTGCAAGTATACATAAGCTACAAAGTCCAGAATATCTCGCAGCAGACTGACCAAGAGCCATCCGAGGCTGCCAAAACTAGCCTCAGTCCGAAAGCAGCCTTCCGATTTGGTCTATTCCACGTGGTATTCCAGCTTTACATAATCGTTTGGTCCGTGTACAGCATCTGGGTCGGCAAGTTCCCTGTTTGGCTTGGACTGGCGTTCATCGTTGGGGCTCTCATATTTGCTCGAAAACCGATCAAGATGGTCCGAGAAAACCGGCCTGC
>JASFLR010000584.1:0-3134 GCA_050117995.1 Anaerolineae bacterium | reverse complement strand
GTCATTGGCCAGAATCGCGCACCGCTGGCTGTCCCCAGATTCGCGCCAGGCGGGAGGCAACACCAGGGGCCCGCCCAGCAGGGCATCCAGGTGGGGCATCGGCACCTGGCTCAACGGATTGTCGGGTCCCGCTGGCGCCAGGCCCATGCCATCCACAAAGATGAATAGAATCCGCGTCTGCATCTCTGGCACGTTGTTGCCCGCGCTGTCGCTGCCATCCAGGGCAGTCAATGTCACAACTTGTAGCCGATTGTCCGCAGAAACCCCTTGCGCCAGGCAATGTCCTCTTTGCCCTCAACGCCCCTGGGCGAAGAACCATCCACGACCCCCAGTATCCCACGCCCCTGCTCGGTCTCGGCTACGAGGACCTCGGTGGGGTTGGCGGTGGCGCAAAAGATACGGCAAACCTCGGGCACCATCTTGAGGGTATTCAACACGTTGATAGGGAAAAACCCCTCACCCAGGAACAGAATGAAGCTGTGGCCCGCACCTATCGCCGACGCATTCGATCTCGCTAGCTCGATCATCTCGTCATCGGTGCCAGTCCACCTGACAAGGCATTTGCCCGAGGCCTCGCAGAAGGCAAGGCCGAACTTGATGCCGGGAACCTGCGTGACCAGTGCCTCGTGGACATCCTCCACTGTCTTGATAAAGTGCGTCTGGCCCAGCACAAAGTTGATTGTCTCCGGCTTTTCTATGCGAACAGTCTCAAGTTCCATCGTTCTCGTCTCCCTTCCACCCATCGATAGCACCTTTCACTTGCTGACAAGCGGCAAATAGGTTCGGAACGGTCCCCCGGGCGTCCGGCCCAGGCTCACTTCATCAAGAAACACCGTTGTGGGCGATCCGTCACCATCATTCCAGACCTCAAGCTGGATCGTCACCGTGCCGGTGAAATAGGCATCTCCTGCGCCGAGGCTATACCACCCGTGCTGCCAACCCTCTGCATCCATCGCTGGTGTTATGACAAAGCTCTGCACTGCAGCCACATTCTCAGGGTCCTCGCGCCCAGCCTGGTCAGAACCGGTCGGGTCCCCCAGCACGGTAAGCGTGACAGACAACTGATCGTCGTCATCAGCCGTCTCTGCCAGGTACCAGAACGCCAAGTTTGGATTCCATGAGCGGGACAGTGATGTTGTCTGCATGATGCCGCTGCAGTATTCTTCGCCCAGGCTGACCTCCGCTTCGCCTCCGAGCATCACCGCGCCCTGCCCGGTATGAACTTTGCCATCCACTGGTGCAGGCATCGCACCCTGCTCGGAGATTGTCGCCCAGCCAGCCAGCTCCTGCTCAAAGCCCCCATTTTCCACCGCATCGTCTGGCGGCCGAAGGGACCAATCCAGCGTGACGGTCTCGGTCACACCAAAGGTCACTCCATGGACTGGCGCGGGCGAGAGCCACGGCACACTGCTGATCGTGACTTCATGGGGGGCATCCATCGGCTCTGTCCACATGGCGTAGCCCCCATCTGGACGGCTCACTGCCTCAAAGCCTGTCCCCGATACCGATACACGGGCTCCGCCAAAGCCATACGGCCCGTTGCCCAGCACCTTTCCCGCCAGTCGCGCAGCAGCTACCGTGGTTGCAGAGTCAGTCTCAACCCAGGGGCTATAGAGATAGTTCTTGGCATCTGCATACTTTTGCCAGGCTCGCACCCTGAATCTATAGCTGTGTCCCCGCTCACCGCGAAAGGTAGCAATCGAGTCGAGCGCCTGGTCAGGAGGATCCCACTGGATCCAATTGTGCCATATGCCATCAGCCAGGTCCTGCCACTGCACATCGTACGCCCAAAGCTCAGCGCCAGCCGAGGCCGATGCGCCCCAGTCAACCACAAAGGTGTCGTCCAAACTGATCTCAGGGGCTGAGATCCAGGCGGTGGCTGTCTGGGCTAGCAGCGCTCCATCCAGGAAACTCTGGTTCACATAGGGCCAGCTTACGCCGTATGGGCTGTCAACCCGGATAAAAGCCGTCACTTTATCGGAGGCAGCGACTACCGCCGCTCTTGAGCCGAGATCCCAGATCTTGTCGCGCCCATCTGGTTCGCTCCATACCACACTTGGCGCATCCGGATCTGTCCCGCCCGTGGGATCCATGCCCACCTGCTTGATCATCTTGCCGTCATCACGAGGATTGGCCGACGACTCGTAGATGGTCAGCATAGCTGCCGTGAAACCATAGGGAACACCTGGCTTCAGACCGCTCACCTTCTGGTAGATGCCAGCCTCATAGGGCTCAGTCGAGAAGATGACCTGCGAGGTTTCCCCCTTGATCCTTTCTACCCAGTCGGAGTTCATCACATTATGTGCAAAGTCTCGTGCATCCATCCAGCATGGCTCGAGATCATTGTCCCAAAATCGACTCCAGCCCCATGCCACCTGGCATGGCTCCCATGCGCACTCGTTCTCGTATGGGACAAACGACTGCTCCATATCAGGGTTGACGAGCAGCTGGGCAGCGACCAGACTCGTGGACGTAGCGGAGTCACTCCAAGCTGAAAAGCCAGATGCGCTCGAGTTCAGGACAAACACAACCAACACAGACACAAGCGTACTAGCATTGCGTATCCGCTTCACATGAACCTCTCGCGGTCCAGGATCATACCTGCGCTACCGCAACTCTGCGCGCCATGATACATCTTCCTCAGCAGGCTGCGCCCACTGCCCTGTAAATGAGGAGAGCAGTCCCTCACCATGCTCTTTGTACAACGCCTCGGCCTGCACCCTGACCTGTCCATCTTTGTCGCCTACACGAGCCAGTATCTGGCTCCACGCATTCCACAACCTGGGCAGGGAACGGGAACTCTCATCCATGGCGTGGACCACAATCTGAGTGAGATACGAGGACAACAAGCGGCGCAGGACTGGATCTGATGGCGCTACACGCAGCTCACGTGCGAAAACTGCAGCCAGCTGCTCGACCACCAGCAGATCAGCAAGGGCTGTGGCCCGGGCAGGCTCTCCCAGAGCCCTCAAGCCTGGCGGCCAGAGATCCCAGGCACTCACCATCTCGGGCATGTGCAGATCGCGCAAGAACGGGGTGCCGTAGGCTTCAGGTGCAAAGATCGTGCCGATCTCCCCATCCCACACCGAGGTTGGCCTGGGATACGAAGTGGGGCATCTGCTACGCTCCCAATG
>JASFLR010000583.1:0-3137 GCA_050117995.1 Anaerolineae bacterium | reverse complement strand
GGGACTCCAGAGCCAAGCCTTCTACGAGGACCTGTGGCAGACAATTACCTCGGGGCGGCAGTGGCACGGCGAGTTTCAGAACAAACGCAAGGACGGCACGATTTATTGGGAGCTAGCCTCGATCGCGCCTGTGACGGACCCAGCCGGCAGAATGACCCATTTTATCGCGATCAAGGAGGACATCACCGACCGCAAGCACGCCGAAGATATCCTTCGCCACACCATGGAGAGGCTGGAGATACTTCATGAGATTGACCAGTCGGTGCTGGCGGCTCAGGTACCTGATACGGTTGCCCTGGTAGCCATCCGCCGCATCCGACGCCTGATCCCTTGCCAGCGTATAATGGTGCTTGCCATGGGCAAGGACGGCCAACCTGTCCTCCTGGCATCCGAGTCCAGTAGCGAGTCTCATTCTATGACCGATCTGGATCTCTATCAGGAAATACTCGAAGAACGCCCTCTCGGCAGTGGTCTGGTCCAGGGATGCGAGGACCTGGCTGAGCTAGGTGTGAAGACAGCGCTTCAGAAATCGCTGCATGATGAGGGCATGCGTTCGTATGTCGCAGTACCCTTGTTCATACAGTCGCAATTGGTTGGTACCCTGATCTTGGAGTCGCAAGAACCGAATGCGTTTTCGGCAGAGCACATTGAAGTTGCCATGGAAGTGGCTGCCTCCCTCGCAGTTACAATCCGGCAAGCGAGGCTGTACGAGCGGGCACAGCAAGAGATCAGCGAGCGAGTGCAAGCGGAGGACATACTTCGCCAGCATGCCAGTGAGCTAGAGGCGAGAAATGCCGAGCTGGATGCCTTTGCGCACACCGTGGCCCACGACTTGAAGAATCCGGTCAGCTCTGTGGTAGGCTATGCTGATGTACTGCGACGAAACTACGCCAGCCTTCCCACGGAGGTGCAGATCGAGTTCCTCGATGTCATCACCCGTAATTCGCGCAAGATGGCCTCAATTATCGATGAATTGCTTCTTTTGTCCAGTGTGCGCGGCATGCGCAAGGTCGAGATGCATCCCTTGGACATGGGACGCATCGTCGCAGAGGCGCGCGGGCGGCTGCTCCACCTCATAGAAGAATACGCAGCAGAGATCGAGCTACCGGCAAGCTGGCCCGTTGCCATGGGGTATAGCCCCTGGGTCGAGGCGGTATGGGCGAACTATATCAACAACGCCCTAAAGTACGGGGGCAATCCGCCGAGGGTCCAGTTGGGTTCGACGATACATGCCGATGGATGGATCCGCTTCTGGGTACGTGACAACGGAGATGGTCTATCTGGAGAAGAGCAGGCACGGTTGTTCACGCCCTTTGAACGGCTCCACGAGGTGCATGCGCAGGGCCACGGCCTGGGCCTGTCCATAGTGCAGCGCATCGTCAAGAGATTGGGTGGGAACGTTGGAGTTAAGAGCCCCGGTATGCCCGGGGAGGGTTGTGAGTTCTACTTCACGCTCCCCGCATTGCCAACGACCTGACAGAAAGCCTGGCAGTCAGCGATCTGCAGTGTGCGTGGCAGAATTCGATCGAGAGGAGAGTAGCAGATGTCAACAGAAGACAACAACAAGGCCAAGACCACTCAAATACCAGAGGACCGGATCACCGAAACCCAGCACATCCTCGAGATCGATGGTGAGCAGATCCACTATACGACCCGGACCGGTACCATAGTTCTCAAGGAAGAGTCAGAGGCCCAGGACAAGACATCGGAGGGTGAGAAGCCGAGGGCGTCCATCTTCTTCGTGGCCTACACAAAGGAGCGTCCGGAGAGTGTCGATGAATCCGCATGGCATAGCTCACGCCCCATCACCTTCTCCTTCAACGGAGGTCCGGGCTCATCCTCCGTCTGGCTGCACCTTGGGCTCTTGGGCCCGCGGCGGGTCCGCGTGACTGATAGTGACGACAATCCCCTGCCGCCGCCTTACAAACTTGAAGACAACCTCCACAGCCTGTTAGATGTAACAGACCTCGTGTTCATAGACCCGGTGAGCACTGGATACAGCCGTGCACTCGAGGGTGAGAAAGCAGCACAGTTTCACGACTTTACGAAGGATATTGAGGCCGTGGGCGAGTTCATCCGCCTATATGCATCGCGCTTCAAGCGCTGGTCCTCTCCAAAGTTCTTGATCGGTGAGAGCTATGGCACCACGAGGGCAGCCGGGCTTTCAGGCTACCTGCAGGACCGCCACGGCATGTACTTTAACGGTGTGATGCTGATATCGACGATTCTGAACTTTCAGACAGCACGTTTCGTACCCGGCAACGACTTGCCCCACATCCTGTTTCTACCCACGTACACTGCCACGGCATGGTACCATCACAAACTTGCAGAGGACCTGCAGAAGGACCTACACGCTACCCTCGCTGAGGTCGAGGCCTTTGCCACGAGCGACTACGCCCTGGCAATGATGCAAGGCGATGCACTGCCAGTGGATGAGCGGCAGAGGATTGCCACTGCCCTGGTTCGCTACACCGGGCTATCGCGCGAGTACATCGAGCAAACAAACCTCCGCATCAACATCTATCGCTTCGTGAAGGAGCTGTTGCGCGATCATCGCCGAACGGTGGGCCGCCTGGACACCCGGTTCACAGGAGTTGATCGGGATGCGGTAGGAGAGCGCTACGAGTTCGATCCCAGCTACGCTATCATTCAGGGGCCTTATACAGCTACGCTGAATGACTATGTGCGCAATGAGCTTGGTTTCGAGAGCGATCTACCTTACGAGATTCTGACAGACAGGGTCCATCCATGGCGCTTTGAGGAGCATCAGAACCAGTACGTGAATGTTGCCGAGACGTTGCGCGCGGCCATGTCCAAGAACCGGTTCCTGCGTGTGTTCGTTGCCAATGGATACTATGACCTAGCAACCCCCTATCTAGCCACCCGATATACCTTTGATCACATGGAGTTGGACGAGACGCTGCGGGAGCACGTCACCATGAAACACTATGAGGCTGGCCACATGATGTACATTCACGAAGAGTCGTTGGCAGCGCTCAAGGGGGACCTCGTCGAGTTTGTGACAGCGTCTGTGACAGCGTGATGGCCAGTTAATCGTGACTGACTACTCGGCGCTGGTGTTTCTCGGGACTTGACAACACTCCCGGTCTATGCTATTCTCTCCGCCGGTTTGCTCA
>JASFLR010000582.1:0-3142 GCA_050117995.1 Anaerolineae bacterium | reverse complement strand
GTTCCGTACCTCTGTCTCCTGTACCCTGTAAGCGTGGATCAGACAGAGCAACAGGAGGAAAGCACGAAAGGAGGTCGCCATGGAACTGACATTCTTCCGAGTCGCCGGGCTGCTGGTGAGCGGCGGACTGGGCGGTCAAGGGTTGGCCTTTCTGCTGGTCGGCCTGAAAGCCCGCCACCTGTGGGATGAAGGAGAACCGGGCGCGGGCGCCACAGTATTCGGCGGGGCGGTCTTCCTGGCCATGGCGCTGGCCCTACTCATCTGGGTGCTGTAGGCTAGACACGGCACAAACCTTCCTGGAGGCTGGCCTCCAGGAAGGTTGAAGCGCCCCCTCCCCCACTCCGCTTGCCTTTCGCGCCGATCCAGCCTACAATAGGCGCGTGCTTGAGAACAACGGCTCGATCTCAAACAAACCGCCCGCCGCGCCCAGGCCCAGACGCTGGCTCTGGTTCCTCCTCCCCGTGCTCCTGCTGCTTATCGGGTTCTGGCTACTCAACGTCAGCCGCCCCGGCGCCTGGCCCGAGGGCTGCCCCGAGGGTTGCGCCACCGCATCGTCGCGCAACGACGGCCCCATGCGCATCCTGTCCCTCAACATGCGCCATGGCTTTCCCCGGTTCCAGCACCTGGACGCCCGCCTTCAGCTCATCACCGCCGAGATTGCACGCCTCGATCCCGATATGGTCTGCCTGCAGGAGGTGCCCTGGCACTGGGGCAGCGCCGCGCAGGAGCTCGCCGGGCGCGCTGAGATGAACTACATCTACCTACGGGCCAACGGCAACCGCCGGGCCATCCTCTTTGAGGAGGGCGAGGCCATCCTGAGCCGCTTCCCGCTCCGCGACCCGGTAGCCACCGAGCTGGAGCCTTCTGCTGGCTTCTTCGAGCACCGTGTCGCCCTGCAGGCCACCGTCTCCACGCCCTGGGGCGATCTGCGCGTCGTCTCCACCCACCTCACCCACGGCGAACCCGCCATCAACGAGGCCCAGGCGGAATCGCTGATTGCGTTCGTGAGCGGCAGCAGTTCTGTCACGCCTGCCGTCGTCGCCGGAGATTTCAATGCCCGCCAGGACTCGCCCCAGATCGGGTCCCTGTACGCCGCGGGCTGGATCGATACCTTCCGCACCGCCCACCCGGGCGAGCCGGGCCTCACCTGCTGCGTCGACGACCTGACTGACGCGGACCAGGACCTCGACAGGCGCATCGACTACATCTTTCTCATCCCCGGCGATGGCTCCTTCAGCATCGTCGACAGCCGCGTCGTCTTTGACCAGGCCCTACCAGGCGGCGATGGGCCCCTATGGGCCTCAGACCACGCCGGCCTGCTGGCCGAACTGGTCTCTCTGCCATGAGGACGGGCCCCGAGCAGACTTGGCAGCAAGACAGTGAAATGCAGGTCTCTGCCTCTGAATCCCTTTGCACCCGCCGCCGGACTCTGATATAATGGCATCAAGCTGGTACTCGCCGGATAGTCTGGATTCCACAACGCAGGTCGAGCAGCGCTGAGGCCGCTCATACTAGACCCACAAACAGGAGGTGCACCGTGCGCGAACGCCGACAAGTTTCCTTAGTCCTATCCATCTCGTTGCTTCTCTTGGTTCTGATCATGGTACAATCTGCGACCGGCTTTGCCGCTACGGCAAATGGCGCCACGCGGTACGTAGCGCAGGGTGGCACCGACATCGGCGATTGTACGATCCTGACCGACCCGTGCGGTACAGTGCAGTACGCGCTAGATTCCGCTGGCAATGGTGATATTATCAAGATTGCGGCAGGCACCTATACCGATGTCCATAGCCGCCCAGCGCCTGAAGGCTACGTCGGGGCAGAGGATGTACTGCAGGTAGCCTATATCGACAAGACCGTCACTCTGCAGGGCGGCTATCTGGCCCCAGACTTTGCCGAACCTCCTGATCCCGTAGCCAACCAGACAATACTTGATGCCGAGGACAAGGGCCGGGTACTGTTCATCGCTGGGGAGGTTGCCCCCCGCATCGAGGGATTGCGGATCACGGACGGAAACGCCGCGGACCTGGGCGGCGGCATCGAGGGCTCGCAGGATGCCGGCGGCGGTGTATATATCATGGGTACCGAGGCCGCCCTGGTTGGTAACTGGGTATACGGGAACGTGGTCGAATGGTGGGGTGGCGGGCTGTACCTCTCTCAGAGCAGCAGTCTGCTCGAAGGGAACGTCGTCGCCGAGAACGAAGCTACCGACACGGAGTGGGGACACGGAGGGGGCCTGGCGCTTGTCTCCAGCGATGCCCGCCTGTACCGCAACACGGTGAGCGGCAACCAAGCCAAGTACAAGGGAGGAGGTATCTATCTATCCTCCAGTGACGCCATCTTGCTCGGAAACGTCGTGGACGAGAATCGTGGTGGAGATGGTGGCGGACTGGAGTTGAGCAACTGTGATGCTGCTGTCCTCAGAGACAACATCATAGCAGGCAATGATGCCAGCATTGGCGGCGGGCTCTTGCTGAACAACAGCGATGTAGCCATGATCGCCAACATGGTGACCGGCAACTCTGCCAGCCTATCTGGGGGTGGCATCGCCATGTGGTGGAGCAAGCCCAACTTGGATGGAAACACCATCTCGGGCAACACCCTCACCGGGGATTGCGGCGGAGGTGTCTATCTATCGTGGTACAGCGACGCCATCTTGACCAACAACCTCATCGCGGGCAACCGGGCCACCTATGCCGAGCACGGAGCCGCGCTCTGCGTCCAGGACTCTGCCCCTCGTCTGCTGCACACCACGATCGTCAGCAATACAGGCAGCGGGGGGGCCGTCAGTGTCATCGATTATTATGCACACAGCAGCATAGCTATGACCAACACGATCCTAGCCAGCCACACACTGGGCATTGCTGTTTCGACGGGCAATACGGCCACCCTCGAGGCCACCTTCTGGGGCGAGGACGACTGGGCCAACGATGTCGACTGGGAAGGCGAAGGTGAGATCGATTTGGGCGATATCAACGTCCGGGGGGATCCAGCTTTCACATGCACAGGCTCAGGTTGCTCTGTACCATATCGTCTGGGCACCGACAGCGCTGCCCTCGACGAGGGAGTGCCAACGGGGATACGGACAGATATTGATGCAGAACTACGGCCGTACCAGGCACCGGACCTGGGCGCGGACGAG
>JASFLR010000581.1:0-3145 GCA_050117995.1 Anaerolineae bacterium | reverse complement strand
ATTCGTGGGATCCTCATCGACCGCAATGATATCAAATGGCACATCCTCAGGCAGTGAGCGCAGATCGGCCAGGTGCAGTGGCTTTCGCAACTCGATGACATAGCCAGTGATACCGGGCACCTCGGAAATGGGCCGCGGATCCAGCTCAACCGTGCCTTCCTCACCTACCAGAAGGGGAAACTCGAGCATACCGCTGCTTTCATCATACAGTGCTACGTAGAACGAATCAATATCCAACATGCGGTTGATCTGTTCGTACAGAGCGTTGAGCACACCCTTCATGTCCAGGTCAGAGGTGATCGACAGACCAATGCGGTTGACCGTAGCCATCTGTTGTGCACGTCGCTGCGTGTCAGCAAAGAGCCGCGCGTTCTCCAGGGCAAGGCCAACCTGGTCACTGATGGCTCGCACCAGCGCGACCTCGTCTTCCGTCCACTCGCGAGGTTCGTCAGTCTCCAGAAGGTCGAGCACGCCGATGACCTCATCCCGATACTTGATGGGCGATGCCAAAGCGGCCTCGTGCTGACCGTTGTCGCCATCTCCCCCGCCCGCTCTTCTCACACCAGTCTCGTGCTTTTCCAGAGAAGGGGTTGAGTTGTAACGAACGACCGGCTCGCCCTTGGAAAGGGCCTCATCCAGTTCTTGCCGGCGCAGCTCGGCCAGGGTTTCTGTGCCGCTGCGCCTGTACTCATAGGCCAGGTCCTGCTGTCCCACGGTCTCTTTGACCCACTCCTGCCGGATGTACTGGCGGTGGAGCGTCTCGACCTCCTCGAGCGCCCTCTGGGTCTGCTCGAATAGCCGGGAGTTCTCGATGGAGATAGCGACCTGACCTGCCAGAATCCGCAGCATGGCCACGTCCTCATCGGTGTAGGCCCCCGCCTGGGTGCTCTGCACGTCCAACGCACCAATAATCTGCCCCTCCACCTCCAGCGGCAGGGCCATCTCTGAACGAGTCTCGGGGAGATCGGGGTTGTCAAAGTATACAGCATCCTCGCCGACATCGAGGGCGATGCGTGGCAGCCCGCTGTGCGTCACATAGCCGACGATACCTGTCTCGCCGATCCGGAGACTGTGCCCTCGGGCCAGCATGCGCTTCCCGCCCTCACTATTCGCTGCCTTGAGCACTGCGTACTTACTAGCCTCATCCACCAAAAAGACACCCACATGATACCAGCCAAAGCGCTGGCTTATGAGGTGCGTCACCTGCGGAAGCAGCACCTCCAAGTCACGCACGGACGCGATGGCTCGAGCCACTTCTGCACTTGCCTGCAGTCGAAGGGCCCGGCGGCGCATCTGCTCGGAGACCTGGGCAAGCTCACTAGTACGCTCGTCTACCATCACCTCCAAGTCGCGAGCCCAGCGCTCTAGCTCAGCCTGCGAACCCTCCAGACTGGCAGCCATGTCGTTGAATGCTTCAGCCAGGTCTTGAACCTCGTCCCCAGTCTCCACATGGATGACGTGGTCCAGATGCCCTGCACCGATCTGCTGAGCCCCCTCCTGTACCGTCAAGAGGGGTCTAACAATCCGGCGGGGGAGCAGCAGGCCCATGCCACCTGCTGTCACAGCCCCTACCACCAGCAATCCAACGAGCAGAATCAGCATCCCCCGCACATCGGCCAGAGCCTCCTGTTCAGGCAACTCAACCACCAGGATCCAGTTGGTATCGGCTAGTGGACTGGCCGCGCCAATGACCTGCACGTCCTCCAGGCCCCTGTAGCGGTGATCAAGCACCGACTCGCCTGCCACAGCCTGAGCCACTATGGGAATCTGCTCCGCGTCCGAGGTATCTAGTGCCGCTGTTCTGCCCGGCTCTGAGTGAGCGATCAGCTCACCGGTCTCGCCATCCACGATGTAGGCATAGCCCGTCTCCCCAACCTCGACCTGCTCAACAGCATCCCCCATGCCCTCAACACTCACGTCGGCCATCAGCACGCCTGGACGATCGGTACCAGCGCGCGGCGCGATGTACACAGCCATCAGGATAGTGGGAAAATCTGCACCCGGCAGCTGTCTGGTTCGAGTGCCAACGTAGGTCTGGTCCCTCAGAGCCTGGACAAAAGCCGGAGAGCCGGCCTGGCTGCCCAGATCCTCAACACCATAGTCCTCGTATCGGGACACTTTGGCCCGCTCTTCGCCATCTTCATTGAGTAGGGTGACCGTCTGAAACATGTTCCCGTAACCATACAGGATCGATTCAAGCTCTTCCTGCTGTCGCTCAAAATTACGGAGCAGGAGCGCGCTACCCGAGGAGGTATTGCCATGGATCGTGAGTGTGTCCTGCGCTCGCCTGAGGTATTCGGTAGTCAAGACTGCTGCACCATCAGCCGTCTTTTGCTGGCGGATAATGATCTGTTCCAGTTGCGCGCGGTAACTCACAAGCATGAGCACCACCCCCAGAATCAGCAACAGGGCGACGGCCACAGAGCCAAAGGCCCAGGCCAGACGGGTGGCCAAACCCCGGCGGCGCGGCGTCCGTGCCGTGCGATCTGGTTCCGGCTGTGTGTTCTGCTGGCCCATCTCTATTTCAGACATTATCCTTCCCTCTGACCCTGTGCATCATCTGTCGATGGCACATCGCGCGCTTCCGGCCCCTCCAGCGGTGCGGTATCCGCCCCGTCGCCAGACCTGGGACGGTTTGGTGCGAGTTGAACGAGCGCTCGCGAAGTGCCCAGTACATGCCCCAGCTCCTCTGCCGTGGTCTTGAGAATGTCCCGCACATCTGTCGAGGCGCGGATCTTGGCTGTGATCTCGCCGATGAGCCGTTCTCGCTCCGCACTGCGCTCGGTGTCGGCAAACAGGCGGGCGCTCTCCAACGCCTGAGCCAGCTGCTCGCTCACCTCTGCCAGCAATGCAATCTCATCATCTGTCCAGCGCCGTTCATTGCCATCTGCTTCAACGCCTATGACGCCCAATGTCTGGCCGCGCAACCTGATGGGAACCGCGACACCAGCGCGCTCCTCGCCTGGCTGAGTGCGCTGAGTCTCGGCTGGGCTGTCCTCTGCAAGCGCGCGAGCCATCTCCGGAGTCCACAGATCCGGCTTGGTGACAATCTCCTCCTCCGATCCGTGCTCGGACCTTTTGTAGAGCAAGGCGCTGCGGCCGAGCATCTGCCGCTGTCGCAGGTGTTCCTGCCAAGCACGGCGCA
>JASFLR010000580.1:0-3146 GCA_050117995.1 Anaerolineae bacterium | reverse complement strand
AGTCTCTGTGCGACGGACCAGGCGGGGCAAGATGCTGCGAATTAACCAGGTGCCGATCAGGTACCCGGCCAGGAGGAAAGCTAACGAAATGCCAAGATTGATCCAATCGGCGACACTCAGCCCCAGGAACTCGGTCCAGGTCAGCCCTGCACGGGAAGCCAGTTGGTTCACTTCTCGTTCGATCCGGCCTGGTGTGGCAGTGGGCACCGGTGTCCGCGTTTCGACGACACCCTCCAGTAAGCGGGTCTCAGTCGGCTCTGGCCCGCCCTCTTGGCCCTCAGATGTCGTGCTTTCTTCCGAAACAGCGGAGGTGGCTTCTGGATCGCCCTCGGATGTAGGGGGTACCGCCTGCTGGAGACTTTCCAAGACCCGAGTTGCCTCGGGCGAGGGCGACGACTCTGGCGTCTGGGCCGACACGGTGGCAAGCCCCCACCCCAGCAACAGCGCGAAAGATAAGACCAGAGTCAAGCCTAGATACCGCGCCCATCGCTGCTTGTTCATGCGTGACATTCCCCTAAACCGCGAACCAGACGTCCAGCTTGCTGCCAGCCTGTGGTCTCCCCTGGATGCCGGACGCCTCAACGCAGGCTTCCTATTCAAATTTCACCAGCCGCAGACTGATGGCGATGACCAGTATCGTCACGGGCAAGATGAGGGTCGTCCACTCCAAGTGCATACCTTCGGTGAATATCGTCTCCAGCAAGAACACGGCCACAAGCACCAAGATCACCTGCAGCAAGACCTTTTTCATCTCGCCCAGGGTCTCCACCTGAAGCCAGCCAGGCATGCTGACTTCGCCCCAGCGCTTCTCGCCAGTCCCATCGTGGATAAACAGGAAATAGGTGCTGTAGGCAAAATAGATCAGGACAAAGGCCAGCAGAAAGTTGTCCACTGAATCGATGATGCGTATCACCGCTATGGAGCTAGTGTCGCCGGCTCCCTCGTGCGCAGCCAGCCCCAGGATGACCAGAAAGGCCTCGATGACGTGCCAACCGCCGATTAACAGCAGCAACAGCGCGCCCAGCAGCGCGGCGATCACGGCCACGACAACCATGTAACGGATGCGAAAGAAGAACCCCAACATGATCTACCTCCCAGGTTACTCTCGGGATCTCGCTCTGACCAGCAGGGGAACCAGCACCAGGCCAAAGGCCAGGGATGCACAGGGTCCAGCTGGTCTGTCTGGTCCCTCCCCACTGCCCGGCGGTTCTTCAGTATCTACCGGGGGTGGCTCGGCTGTCGGTTCCTCGGGTGGCGGCTCGGCTGTCGGCTCTTCGGGTGGCGGCTGCGTCGCTTCCTCCGCCGGCGGGGCTTCCGTGGCAGGCAACTGTGTCGGCACGGCCTGGGACCCTTCACCCCCCAGGACTGCGACTAGCACCACTGTGGCGATGATGCCCAGGATCACCACCAGCACGGCTGGCAGCACCCAGGTAGGCAACAAGCCCCGGGTCACGACCTCACCATTCAGGTTTCGGCTTTGCTGGTCGGGGGCCTGGACGCGGGCAGTGAAAGGGAGGCTGACCTGGCCGCCCAGGAATGGACGGCTGCGAGGCTTGGCCGCGAACTCGACCAGGCCCACCTCACCAGGCGGCACGCGCATCTGCTGAGCCTCCAGCGGCTCAAACGTCACCTCGCCGCCCGGACTTGCCAGGGCCACCGTGAACGCCTGCTGGATGTTGCCCTGGTTTTCGACGACAACGCGAGCCGGCTGCCCGGCCTCGACGCGCTGCGGGCGCAGCTCGGTGGCAAAGCGGGTCAGCGTGGCGATGGTCAAGATGCAGGCTGCCTCAGCTGCCTGGCCCGGCGCACCCTGGCTGCTGACGAGGATGCGGAAAGGGTGGCGTCCGGCCCGGGCCTGATCGGAGGCGGGCGGCTGGATGCTAAGGCTGACCTGTTGCTGCTGCCCAGGCGCCAGCGACACGACCGCTGTTGGCGCATAGACCCAGGCCGAGGGGATGCCCGCCACTGAAAGGGCGAAAGTATCGGTGTCGAGCCCCTGGTTTAGCAGGACTAGGGGGATGGCCGTGCTGCTGCCGGGCACCGCCGAAAACTCGGTGGCGGCCAGCAGTACATGGATGCGTCCCGGCACCTCCAGGGCGGCTACCGTCAGGGTGCAGGTTTCCTCCACGGCCTCGGCGGGCGCCGACTGGCTCGCCACGTGGATGACCAGGGCATGTCGACCTGCGCGTCCCTCGGGAAAGGCCGGTGGCTGGACCGTCAGCATCATCTCCCGCTGCTCGCCGGGCGCCAGGTGCGCGAGGGGCGATGACACCGATATCCAGGTGCTCGGAATACCGCGAAGCGACAGGGTCAGGTTCTGGTCCTCGGTGCTCTTGTTGTAGATGAGCACCGGGATCGGCAGCCTCTGCCCGGGCGCGACGGTGAATTCTGTCGTTGACAGGTGGACGGCGAATGTACCCCGTCCTTGCGATCTTGTATCTTCCATGCTTGCTCCCTCTAGCGGCGATAGCCAGGGATGCGTCCGCGGTTTCCGTACACACCACCCCCATAAGAGGAAATATCGGCCAGCACGGCAAGCCCGAGCCAGAACCAGTCAAACCCATAAACACCGGTGATCGGGCTCCAGACGACGAGGTACATAAGCGTCGTCCAGGGCAGGAAAATCAACCCGAGTAGCGGCCAGATGAAGCCCTTGAAGGCCAGATCGAACCGGACCGGATTGATGAGCCACCAAATGAGCGTGGCGAACCGGGGACCCAACAGGAACAGACTTGTGACGAAACAGCACATGTTTTCCCTCCTTGTTTCAAAGTTCTCTTAGGGCCCATAGACGTTCCGAAAAACATAACCCTGCGAACTCAGTTCGCGCAAGATGGTCTCCACCGCTGCGACCGACTGAGTGCGATCGCCACCGCCATCATGCAGCAAGACAATGGCCCCCGGATAGGCTTCGCGGACGACGTGATCGGAAACGACCTTGGCTCCCGGCCTACGCCAGTCCTGGGGGTCGATGTCCCACAGGACGAATGCATAGCCTGCGTCGGCGGCATACTGGCGCGTGTTGGCGTCAGTCGCGCCATAGGGCGGCCGCAGGTGACGGACATCCTGGCCCGGCTGAAGCAGATCGCCTGTAATTTCGAGAATGATCTGCCTCGTCTCTTCCACCTCTGCCACAAACTCCTCGC
>JASFLR010000579.1:0-3147 GCA_050117995.1 Anaerolineae bacterium | reverse complement strand
TGGGCATCGCCGAGCAGGTCGAGTCTGCCGTCTCCGGCGACGAGGAAGTGGTGGGCGTGATTGGGCACCTGAACAGCGGGCAGACACTGGCGGCGATGGAAATTTACAAGGATCTTTCGGTGGTCGTCATCACGCCAACGGCCAGCGAGGTAAGCCTGACGCAGAAAGGCTATCGCAACTTCTTCCGGGCCAACGCCAATGACTCTGCTCAGGCGCGAGTGGATGCCGAGTTCCTGGTCAACCAACTGGGCGCTGAGCGCGTTGCCGTTATCTACAACGATGACCCCTACGGGCAGGGATTGGGCCAGTTGATTAGCAGCGAATTGCAGGCTCTGGGGGCAGAGGTGGTCGTCAGTCTCCAGGTCGCGGTAGAGCAATCCACCTTCTCTGACGAGATACCGCTGATCCTTGCCGCGGAGCCTGACGCCATTTTCTACGCCGGATACGAGGTGGAAGCACCCTACCTGCGATTTGAGCTGGTTGAGGCCGGTTCGGATGCGGCCTTCCTTGCGAGCGATGGCGCCTTTCTCACCACCACAATCGACGAGGCCGGCGTAGCAGCCGAAGGCATGTACGTATCCGCTTTCGGTCCCCGGCCTGCCGCAGCAGTCGACGAAACCTGGATAAAAGAGTACCAGGCCGTCGAATACCGGAACCCTGATACCTACAGCATCAACGGCTACAGCGCCATGGAGGTTCTGGCGGAAGGTGTGAGAGAGGCTGGCACCTTTGACGCCACGCAGGTAGCCAATGCGATTCGCGGCCTGTCCAGCGTCGAGACACCAATGGGCGACTTGAGCTACAATACAGAAGGCGATCTGGAAAACCAGATGATCTACATCTTCCAGGTACGGGACGGAGACTGGACACAGGTCTATCCATAGCAGAACCAGGAGCGCTTGGGCGGAATTAAGTGCCGGTAAGTAGAGGGGCCGCCATTCTTGGCGGCCCTTTCTGATCGGGAATACGGGATGCCCTCCGCTCTCAGCCCGCGAACAGACCGGGGCGGGTGTGCTCGGGTATTAGGACATTCAGCGCTCCGGGTACGACGGCACACTCGAGAGGCGTTGTGTCGAGAGGTTCCCCATCTACGTGGATCGCCATGGGCTTGTCCGCCTCCACACGGATCACAGAGCCACGGTAGAAGCTGTGGCGCGGATCGCGGACGTGAAGACCGGTAACTACACCGAGCACAGTTCGGATGGCAGAGGCAAAACCTGTGCCGGCAAACACATTCACATCGAGCAGGCCATCATCCAAGCGCGCGTCGGTGGCAATACGCACCTTGCCACCGTACAGCTGCGAGTTGCTTATGACAATGAGAATGGAACGACGATAGATGCGTTCTTCATCGATAAATATGCGGACCCGTGTCCCGACCAGGCTGGCAGCAGCTGAGATCCCTGCGATGATATAGGTCAGTGTCCCGAGGCGCCTCTGCCGGCGCGTGCGTGGCTCCATAGCATAGGTAACATCGGCATCCAGCCCCAGGCCTGCCCACTGCAGGAAATACCGCCCGTTGGCCATGCCCAAATCGATTCGCCGCGTAGAACCGGGCACGAGCGCCCGCACCGCATCGACCAGAGGCAACCAGTGACGGGGCGAACGCGTAGGCAACCCCAACTCCTTGGCCCACACATTTCCTGTTCCCCCCGGCAGCACGCCCAGGGCTACCGAGCTCTCGGCTATGCCGTTGACAACCTCGTTGATCGTGCCATCCCCACCGACCACGAACACGGCATCGAGCCCCTCTTCCCGCGCCTGTTTGGCCAGCTTTGTTGCTTCCCCAGCCCGTTCGGTTTGGTGCAGGGTAGTCTGCCAGCCATGTCCTTCCAGGTGATTCAGGACCACCGGCAATTCACGCCGGATGTTCCAAGGACCTGATTTGGGATTGACGATCAGCTTGGATCGCATAGCCTATCATACCCAGTCGAGAGTCTGCAGCCGCTCGCAACGGCTGACCTTCCATAGCTCGTAGCAGCTTGCACGTCCAACAGCACAAGTATATAGCTGAGCCATGGCACAGTGTGACTACACAGGAGCATCGAGCCCATGCCTATTATACCAAACGTCGCTGCCTTTCACCAGTCCCGTTTGTCACAAGAAAGATCATGGGGTACAATATCGCGTGGCAATCAAACGCCAACGACAATCAGTACACCGCAACCCGATCCCGCCAGAGCATGCAAGTTTCGCTTGCTGCTGGCAAAAGGACACCGGATCTGATCATGCAAGCCGTTGCGATCTATTGCTCGTTGGCATCAAGGGCGGCATGATGGGCGAGCAGAAGGCACTGACAATTGAGACAGTCCTGGATGACCGCTTCCGCCTGATCTCGGAGGGAAGGCAGCAAGACCTCGGCACGGTATTCAGGGCCCATGACCTGCACGAGGACCGGCTGGTCGAACTGCTGGTCTTATCCCCTCAGCACGGCAAAGGGCAAGAGGCGTTCGATCGTCTGAAACAGGTCGAGGAGATAGTGCGGGGTCTTTCCGTGCCGGGCCTGAAAGCGAATCTGCATACTGGGATAGTGAATGAGCAGATCTATCTGATCCGCCCCCCTGTTTCAGGCCAGACGCTGTCCGATCTTCTAGCACGCGACAGGCGACTGGATCAAACGACAGCGATAGAGATTGCTATCCGGCTGTGCGAAACGCTGGCTCCGGCACATGGTGCCGGACTGACACATGGCAGTCTATCGACAGACGCTGTGGTGTTGACGGAAGCAACTGGCAGCAGCTCCGGCCCAGAGATCGTGGTGTTCGACACGGGGCTTTTACCTGCACTACGCCCAATCGGTAGCACCGAATCCAGAGCGTGGGGGCGTTTGCCATACATCTCACCTGAACAGGCTTCTGGGCAGGGCGTCCATCCTTCTTCTGATATCTATGTAATCGGTATGCTGCTCTACGAAATGCTGGTAGGCCGTCCCCCCTTCCGCGCTACAGATGAAACGTTCCTGGCCTTGCAGCATCTGCACCAGGAGCCTCCGTCACTCCAGGTCATGGCCACCAGTATCCCAGGGCAGCTTTCGCAGATTGTGTACCGAACCTTGGACATAGAGCCGTCTGCTCGATACCGGAATGCTGGCCAATTGGCACATATTCTGCGATCTCAGCTCAATCTGAAACCTGAGCGAGAGGCCGA
>JASFLR010000578.1:0-3151 GCA_050117995.1 Anaerolineae bacterium | reverse complement strand
GGAACAGGAGGAGTAGCAGACCGCACCCGACTCTTCAAGAGATCTGGTCAGAGAGGGCCTAGGACCCGGATATCTACACAATGCCTGCCAGACCCGTCCATAATCACTCCACAATTTGGTAGTACGCTACAGGCGAAAACCAAAGGAAAGGGAGGGAATGATGGACGAGAGGTTTCAAAGCAAACGACCGTGGGTCGCTGTTGTCGTGGCAGGCAGCATCCTCTTCTTGTGCGTGGCGCTCTGCTTCGTGGCAGCGCTGGGGACAATGTTGTTGCACAACTCTACAGCGGCTGTGCCCCAGGTACAGGTGCCCGCAGGCGGGGAGGGCGCTGCCGTGCCGCAGGTCTACTACGGTTACGGGGGCGGACGCGCGGGCATGGGCCTGTTGGGTTTCCTCGGCCTTGGCGCGGTGTTGTTCTTCGGGCTAATCCTGCTGCTCGGCATCGGGCGGTTCCTGCATAGGCCCTGGCGCTGTAGCCCAGACGCAGTGGGTGGCAAGTGGCAAGACCATCCCCACCCCTGGTACCCGCGGCACTGGCGTGGACACGGCAGGGGATCGTATGGAAGTGACGAGCCAGCCGGATCGCAAGAGACGGCGGACGAGGGCGGTCACGCCCAGGAAAGGGCTGAATAGCCAGCCGGGACAGGGTCTCGTGGCGGAGCCAGACCCCCAGCGGGCCCGACTCCGCCAGAGCCAGCCGGACAATCTTGGAGGTGAACGGATGGCTGCAAAGGGGCCAAAGGCGCAGGGGACTGTACGCGATAGCTGGTTGGCGGTCCTCGACGGCTACCGGGTCCAGTTTCTGATCTTGGACAAGGAGCTGGACGGTACGTTGATGTCGTTGGTCCGCTCGCAACCAGGCTGGACCGTCGATTTCGAGAATGAAGTATCGGTCTTGTTCAGCCGCAGCCCAGCGGGAGGAATTTGAACTATGAGCAAGTCAAGTTGGATCTCAAGATTGAATTTTAGAGGCCTGGCGCTCTTCTTGCGTTTGCGGGAGCGGTCCGGGAGCCCGCAGAAGCAGATCGAATCGCTGGAGCTGAGGCCCGGGCAGGTCGTTCTGGACTATGGCTGCGGGATCGGCAGCTACAGCCTGCCAGCGGCCCGCGCACTCGGCGAAGAAGGGACCGTGTATGCCCTGGACATCCATCCGCTGGCATTGGAGATGGTTGAGAATAGGATCAAGCAGGAGAACTTGTCCAACGTGAGAACGATCCTGACCGGGTTGGACACGGGCCTCCCAGACGAGAGCGTCGATACCGTCCTGCTGTACGATGTCCTGCATCACGTGCACGACAAGGGAGCGCTGCTCCGTGAGTTGCACCGGGTTCTGAAGATCGGTGGATTGCTTTCGGTCATCCCCGACCACATGGAGGAATCCGAGCTTCTGAAGATCGTGCAGTCCGGACGGCGATTCTCGTTGCAGCCCCGACACGCCGATAGCTTTGAATTCGCAAAACAGACCAATGGAAAACAGGCACCTGTAACCGGAGGGTAGTGGTGAGCCAGACCATCCTAGTGGTGGACGACGAAGCCCGTATCGTCAAGCTAGTGCGCGACTATTTGACGCGCGCTGGCTTTGACGTGCTCGACGCCCGGGACGGCGACGCGGCCCTGACCATGGCCCGCGTAGAACGTCCGGATCTGATTATCCTCGATCTGATGCTGCCAGGGGTGGACGGCCTGGACGTGTGCCGCCGGCTGCGCCAGGAAAGCGACGTGCCGATCATCATGCTCACGGCCCGCGTCGAGGAGGCCGACCGGATCGTGGGACTGGAGCTGGGCGCTGACGACTATGTGACCAAGCCCTTCAGCCCAGGCGAGCTGGTGGCCCGGGTCCGTGCCACACTGCGCCGTGCCAGCGGGGAGATGGGACCGAGTACCATGCTGCGGGCAGGGGATGTGGAGCTGGACACGGCATCGCTGACAGCGACCGTCGCCGGTGAGCCGGTGGATCTTACGCCCACCGAGTTCCAGCTGCTGGCAGCACTGGTCCGCCAGCCGGGGCGTATCTTTACCAGGGAGCAGTTGCTGGAGGCAGTCCATGGTGTGGCCTTTGACGGATATGACCGCAGCGTGGACTCGCACGTGAAGAACCTGCGGCGCAAGATCGAATCCGACCCCCGCCAGCCCCGTTATATCCAGACGGTGTACGGCGTAGGGTACCGCTTCGGGCTTCGCTGAGCAGGCGAAGGCAGGCAATCCGCGCAATGAGGGAAAAAGATCGCTGGCAGCGACACAGGCCACTCTGGCGGGACGCGGAGCACTGGGAGGAATGGTTGGCCCAGGAGCACGGGCCAGTCGCGCCGTATTGGCGCAGATCCAGCAGACACAGGAGAGACTGGCATAGCGGCGGCGCCCTCTTTTGGCGGTTCGCCGTGATCTTTGGCCTCTTTGTGCTGCTGGGCTGTGGTGCTCTGGCCGCGCTGGGGGCCATTGTAGCCCTATTTTTCTTCCAGCGTGGGAGCACACCAATGCCATTGCCCGAACCGGGGTGGTCTCCGCTGCACTGGATCGCGGGCTTCTTAGGAGTAGCCACTGTGCTGGCCCTGGCCCTGCGCTGGGTGGGCACCCGGGCGGCAAGGCGGATCACGTCGCCCCTGAGCAAGGTTATGACAGCAACCGATGCGCTGGCTGAGGGCGACCTGGCGGCGCGCGTGCCAGTAGCGGGCAGCGGCGAGTTCCGCGATTTCGCCCTGTCTTTCAACCACATGGCCCAAGCGCTGGAGACAGCCGACCGGCATCGCCGTGAGCTGCTCGCCGACGTGGCCCACGAGCTGCGCACGCCACTGACGATCATCCAGGGCAACCTGGAGGGCCTGCGCGACGGGGTTTACGAGCCTACACAGGAGCAGTTGGACCTGGTATTGGACGAGACACAGAAGCTGAGCCGCTTGGTGGACGACCTGCGACTGCTCACCCTGGCCGAGGCTGGGCAATTGCCGCTTGATGCCCAACCGCTGGACGTCCCACAGCTCCTGGCTGACGTGTGCGACGCGTGGGAGCCCCAGGCCAGCGAGAAAGGGATCGCGCTGGTGCTGGACGCGGCGGAGCAGACGCCCCCATTGAACGCTGACCCGCAGCGGCTGGGGCAGGTACTGGGCAACCTGGTAGCCAACGCCCTGCGCCATACGCCATCCGGCGGCGAGG
>JASFLR010000577.1:0-3154 GCA_050117995.1 Anaerolineae bacterium | reverse complement strand
CGAGCGGATTGGAACCGATCCTCCCGATCGCGGTCCATCGCCCGTTCGACCAAATCGATGATCTGCCTACTGAGCGCCCCATTATAGTTGCCCAGGGGCAGCGGCTCCGAGGGCAGGAAAGCCGGAGTCGGGGCCATGTTCCCCAGAAGGTGATAGATCGTCGCGCCCAGGGCATAGACATCAGATCGGGCATCGGTCTGGCCCTTGCCCCACTGCTCCGGCGCCGCATAGTTCTCCGAGCCCATAGCCACCGTGTCCCGCTTCTTGCCGGCCTTGTAGGTACGCGCGATGCCAAAGTCGATGAGCTTTACGAGCCCGGTGTTGGTGACCATTACGTTGCTTGGCTTCATGTCGCGGAAGATGATGGGTGGCTGGAGGTTGTGAAGGTATTCAAGGGCATCGCAGAGCTGTATGGCCCACTTGAGCACATCGGTCTCGAGCAAAGGAGCGTTGGTGGCCTCCAGCCGCTTTTCCAGTGACTCGCCCCATACAAACTCCATCACCAGGCAGGCGCGCCCATTCTCCTCGAAATAGTCCGCGATCTTGGGGATGTTGACGTGGTCCAGGCCACGGAGTAGCTTGGCTTCTTGCTCAAAGAGCCTGCGGGCAGCGGCCTGCTCGGCCTTGTCCTCGGTCTGCGGGCGCAGCTCCTTCAGGGCCCACAGGATTCCGCTGCCTGCGGGCAGTTCCTCCACCTGATATACCCAGGCCATACCGCCACCGCCGACCAGGCGGACTATGCGGTATTGGCTGTTCAGTACTGTGCCGATGGCTAAAGGTTGTGTCATCTACAGGTTCCCAAGGCCTTCGTGACCATTGTAGCCCATGATGTACTCGCCTGCCTGACGAGAACGCGCCACCGCCATGACAGGGGATGTCAGAAGCTGGGATCGCTCAGATTATATCATGCAATATACACGCCGGCAACGGCAAACCACATGCAAACCAGGGCCCTGTCAAAGTCGCTGTATGCCCGCGCTTGCTCGCTGCGGATTGCGTGCAATCTCCGGTTGCCTTCCGCTGCACGATGCTCGAGATCTGTCGATCTCGAGTGAGCGATCTCGGCTTTGCCACGACATTGGCGGAACCCTGACATGCAAACACCCGCCGCCGGAAGCCATCTCAGTCCGGGATGACGATCTCACCAGCGTCCGGCAAGGGCGGTGGGAAGCGCATATCCAGTCTCTCTAGCGTCTCGATGATGATCTCGGATATGGCAAGGTTCCGATACCACTTGTGATCCGCCGGAATGACATACCAGGGTGCCCAGGGCGTGCTGCACCGGCTCAGAGCATCCTCGTAGGCACGCATATAGTCGTCCCAGTAGCCTCGCTCCTTCACATCTCCCATGGAGAACTTCCAGTTCTTCCGGGGATCCCGGAGGCGAGCCTCAAAACGCTCTTTTTGCTCCTCTTTGGAGATATGGAGAAAGAACTTGACAATCGTCGTGCCCGAGTCAGCCAGCAGCTTTTCGAAATTGTTGATCTGCTCGTAGCGCTGTTGCCACACCGACTCTGGCACGAGATTGTGGACGCGGACCACCAGCACGTCCTCATAGTGCGAGCGGTTAAAGATGCCGATATCGCCGCGTCTGGGCGTAGCCTTGTGAACGCGCCAGAGATAGTCGTGCTCCAACTCCGCGTCTGTGGGCACCTTGAAACTGGTAACTCGGCAGCCCTGAGGATTGACACCGTGCATGACATGCTTGATGGTGCCATCCTTGCCGCCGGCATCCAAGGCCTGAAGGACGATCAGCAGTGCGTGCTTGTTTTCCGCCCAAAGCACCTCCTGCAGATCCCGCAGCCTCTTACCATTACGCTTGAGTTCGGCCTTGGTTTCGCCTTTGCTCTCATAGTCGCCCGTATAGCCCGGATCATGGTCTGCAAGAGAAACCGGCTTATTGGGGGGCACCAGAAATCGCTGTGTCATGAACGCACCTCCGAGTCAATTATGGAATAGAATGTGACGCCCATTATACGCTCATTGGGCAATTGCCGCAAGAGACAACCAGGGACGGCTTCGTGCTTCGTGCAGGGGACTCCAAGCCCCGCTACTCTGCCTCGATCCCGCCCAGGAGCACGTCCATGCCCTCCTGGGCCACACGTCCCCAATCGTCACCAAAGGGATCGAGCAGGCCCATCGTCAGCAGACCCACAGCAAAGGAAAGCAGGAGGTTGCTCGCCATCTCCGGGTCCACGGGGCGCAGCGATCCCTCTTCTATGCCATCGCTGATCATTTTGGCAAAGAAGGCATGGTACTTGCGAAAGGGCGCTACCGTCGCCTGCCAGACCGCGGGACTGTGCCCGGCTTTGGTCAGGAACTCTAGGAAGAGCGTAAGCCTGCCGCCCGCTTCCTGAAATACGGCAGGCACCATGGCCGTCATGGCACGGAGCTCATCCGGCACGGTCTCCTCCCCCGAGCGCATGACCTCCAGTTCCTGATCCATCCCTTCCAGCCAGCGCTCCAGCATCTCCAGAAAGACATCCTGTTTGCTGGGAAAATGATGGTAGAAGCCGCCTTTGGTCACCCCGGCGCGACGGCATATCTCGGCGACACCAGTAGCATCGTAACCATAACGGGCAAATGCCTCCTGTGCAACATCCAGGATCCGGGTCCGGGTCTCCTCACCTCGCTGCTGTACGGACATCATCCACCTCCACCTCATAATACCGACCAGCGGTATGATTTTATCCCAGATGCACGGGCCTGTCAAACCGGCCATGCAGCGCGATTCCGCACTACAAGGTGACCGCAGGATATGACCAGTGGCACTGCCCAACGTGACCGTCCCTGTGCTATTCTGGAAAGCGAGAGGGTGGTAATCCTGCCACCCAGAACTCGAAAGAGAAGGAGGCTGAAATGTCTGAACCGATCCTGAGTTGCGATGGCTTGAGAAAAGTCTACGGAGAACACGAGGCCGTAAAGGGCGTCTCGCTCCAGATAGCGCGGGGCGAAGTCTTTGGCCTACTCGGACCCAACGGTGCGGGCAAAACGACGACGATATCGATGCTGACTGGGCTGCTGGAACCCACCGATGGCACCATCACCGTCGACGGCATGGATGTGAAAAGGCACACCAACGAGGTCAAGTCCAAGCTGGGCCTGGTGCCTCAGGAATTGGCCCTCTACCCCACCCTGTCGGCCCGCCAGAACC
>JASFLR010000576.1:0-3160 GCA_050117995.1 Anaerolineae bacterium | reverse complement strand
GGCGAGCGACCAGTTTATCTGGATCCTCGATGGCTATGCCGAGATCCACACCCCAGCTGGCGCAGAGACGCGCATCAGCCAGGGCGAAAGCACAGTCCTGCTCGCTGGAGAAGCGTATCGGTGCTTTTTCCCACAATTGACGCTCTATCTACTCGTTGAGTCTGGCGGAGACGCCTGATGGCGGCGAACCAAAGCAAGTTGCAGCCATCGGCTCTGGGCCGAGAAGTGATGGTTGCGGGCCTCGACATTGGCTCTCGCACCATTGCCCTGGTGGAATGGGACGGCGAGCGCATCGTGCGAGCCGAGGTGGTGGATACGGGCACTGATCCGGTGGGCAATGCCCGTTCGCTTGTGCAGGGACGTGCCTACAGGCGTCTGGTGGCTACGGGCTACGGCCGGCAGCTGGCAATCGAAAGGGACCTGGCCGATGAGGTGATATCCGAGATCAAGGCATATGGTCTGGGAGCCTATCACCTGTTTCCAGACGTGGGCACGGTGCTGGACATAGGCGGGCAGGACAGCAAGGTCATCCGCGTGGGACCGGGTGGACGCGTGCTGCGCTTTGAGATGAATGACCGTTGCGCTGCAGGGACTGGACGCTTTCTGGAAAATATGGCCCACGCGCTGGGGATGCAGGTGGACGAGTTTGGTCCCCACGCTCTGCAGGCGGGCGGAAGGCCAGTACAGATCTCGAGTATGTGCACCGTGTTTGCAGAGTCGGAGGTCGTATCGCTGATTGCCCGCGGCGAGGACAGTCACCGGGTGGCCCTGGGTCTCCATCAGGCCATCGTGGATCGCGTCGGCGGCATGGTCCGTCGCACCGGTGTTTCGGAGCGCTTTGTCTTTGCCGGCGGTGTGGCGCAGAACCGCTGCCTGCAGCAGCTCTTTGCTGAAACTCTCGGAGTGCCGCTCACAGTACCCGATGAGCCGCAGATTGTTGGTGCTCTGGGCGCAGCGCTCTACGCTGGGCAGGTGGCAGCCGCGTAAGCCGCCAGCCATCGAGTCCTCAGCTGACCCCTGAGGGCTTTTCCCCCTTCGTTATAGTCGCTTGCCGTGTGCAGGCTTTTCGAGTATAATGCGTGCGCCTTTGCGCGGGTCCCGTAGGAGCAGAGGCTGGCGGCACGCGCAATCCAAGATTGGTTCTGATGATTTTATGAACAAGGGATATTCACTAGGTTTTCTAATCGTCCTGCTGGTTATCGTACTGGGGCTATATGTTGCCATAACCGGCTTCATGTCGAGCCGAGAGGCGCAGCGCGCCCAGTCTGCAGTTGCTGCCAGCACAGAGGCCGCAAAACCGAGTGCCACGCCGACTCGTCCGGCGCCTACGCCAACGGAAACTGCGATCGAGATTCCTTCGCCGGTTGCCGGACTGACTGCTACGATGACTGCTATGGTTACTGCGGTGGTCACCGAGGCGGTCACCGAGGCCGTCCCGCCCACTGAGACGGCTCCCCCGCAGCCCACGCAGGCACCTGCTGTTCAGCCCACAGATACACCTCCTGTGGTGATACAACCGCCAACACCTGTGCCAGCCTATCCGTTCCGCCTGGCTGGCCCACCGGCGATGGACCCCAATTACCAATTCTGTTGCTACGTCTATGGAACGGTCAAGGATGCTGCCGGGAATGGACTTGAGGGTGTCCGTGTGCAGGCGTTCAACGAATGGACTACCAACCCCCCGGCGCTTACCAAGGGCGGTGCGGAGCTTGGCAAGTATGACATTCCTATAGGCCACGAGGTGGTCACGTGGTACGTGGTAATCGTCGACCAGGCCGGCACGCAGATCAGCCCGCAGGTCCAGATCCAGTGGAATCCGGATGAGGCCAATGGGTTCCGAATTGACTGGCAGCGAACCTACTGAATCGCGGTACCTTGGAATGCAAAGGCCACCGGGCGCACCGGTGGCCTTTTTCAATTGATGGGCTACACCGCGCTCAGGGCGCGTATGGGCATCGATCCATACCCCTCTCCTCACGAAGGTAAAGGCAGAGTTCGACGTAAGGCGCTTTGAGCCTGATCTCGGTGGGGCTGGGCTCGATCACTGACCACCAGTATTGCTCGTCGTCCTGTGTCCACTCTGGATCGGGCAAGTAGATGAGACTCATGACGGCAATCCATGGCTGCCAGTGTTCTTGGGCATATTGGTAGGCCCGCACCATATAGTCTGCCTGCTTGCCCTGGTCCTCCACGCTGTGCCAGGCATAGGGACTATCGGGTCTCTCGTCGCGCGTCCAGCCGAACTCGAGGACGACCACCCGCTTTCTGGCGTCGCCATTTTCCACCATGATCTTGCGCAGATCTTCAACATGCCGGAAGCAGTAGATACGGCATGCATCTCCGGGGCAGTTCACATCGCCGACGTTGTAGTAGTTTGGATCAGTGGCAACCTGAGCGGGGTCCATCTCAGGTGGGGCCTTGTATCCGGCTCCGTGAGCCCCAAGCAGGTCAAAATAGGGTTGGGCTCCGGCATTGTACATCGATTGGATGAACTTGGTGTCGGGAACGGCACGTTGGCTTAGCTCAGTAGTGGGTGCCATGCCAGCGCTGATCACCAGGGCGTTGGGATCGGCCTTTTTGATGGCCTGGTAGGCTCGCTTGAGCATTTGGGTATATTCGGCAGCGTTGGGTGGTTTGTTGCCCCACTCGCGGGCCAGGTTTGGCTCGTTCCAAATCTGATAAGCCTGTATGCGACCCCGATAGCGGGTAGCCATCGTCGTCAAAAAACCGACAAAGGCATCGATGTTGCCCGGTGGGGGCCCGGCCCAGTCCGGTTCGTGATCCACGCGGGCGATCAGCTTCAGACCAAACTCCTCCACACCGTCGACAATACGATCTGCTGCCGACCAGTCATATTGCCCCTTGCCCCCACCCTCGATATCGCGCCACGCAAACCACTGCTTGACCCAGGTAAAACCTGCATCGCGGACCAGGCCCAAATCACGGTGGGCCACTTCCGGCCGCCACCACAGGAACGCCTGGATGCCATAGTCTGGCGAGGCCATGCCCGGTGAAACGGGTGGGCGCGTCGTCGGAGTAATTGGCGTGTCGGTCGCCGCCGCTTCTGTACCCGTTGTCGGCGCTGCTGTGGGGGCCTCGCCGGTTAGGGTTGCCGTCTCAGTGATTCGCGCGGTCTCCGTTGGCATGGGGGTTTCGGCGG
>JASFLR010000575.1:0-3171 GCA_050117995.1 Anaerolineae bacterium | reverse complement strand
GGTCTGCAAGGTTAGGAGGGGGTACTATGGACGAAGGTGGGGTTAGTGGCAAAGAACCGGTCGCCGTCTTTGATACCACGCTGCGCGATGGTGAGCAGTCACCCGGGGCGGCGCTCAACATCAACGAGAAGCTCGAGATCGCCCACGCGCTCGAGGAGCTGGGTGTGGACATCATCGAGGCAGGGTTCCCCATCTCCTCCCCGGGAGACTTTCGGGCTGTGCAGCGCATTTCTAGCGAAATCCGCGGCTGTGTGATCTGCGGGCTGACCCGGGCCAACCCGAAGGACATCGACGTTGCTGCCGAGGCCCTGCGCGGTGCGGCGCGCCCGCGCATTCACACCGGGCTTGGCGTCTCGGATGTGCACATCCGCCACAAGCTGCGCACGACGCCCGAAGGCGCATTGGAGCTCGGCGTGCAGGCGGTAAAACACGCGAGAAACCTCGTGGATGATGTGCAATACTACACCGAGGATGCCGGTCGCGCCGATCCCGAGTACCTCTTTCGCGTGCTGGAGGGCGTCATCGACGCCGGTGCTACGGTGATCAACATCCCTGATACCACCGGATACACCTCGCCGGCCGAGTTCGGCGCGCTGATCCGCGCCATCTTTGATCACGTGCCCAACATCAACCGGGCCGTCGTTTCCGTGCATTGCCACAACGATCTGGGCATGGCCACTGCCAACACACTGGCTGGGATCCGCAACGGGGCCCGGCAGATCGAGGTCACCGTAAACGGCATCGGCGAGCGGGCGGGAAATACCTCGCTGGAAGAGGTCGTCATGGCCCTGCGCACCCGGCGTGACCTCTTTGAGGCTCAGACGGGCATCGATGCGCGGCGCATCTATCCCGTCAGCCGCCTGGTGAGCCAGCTGACCGGCATCCCGGTTCAGCCCAACAAGGCCATCGTCGGGGCCAACGCTTTTGCCCACTCTTCGGGCATCCACCAGGATGGCGTATTGAAGGAGCGGACCACCTACGAGATCATCAATCCCCGTGACGTGGGCGTGCCCGACTCCGAGATCGTGCTCTCGGCCCGCTCGGGTCGTGCCGGCCTGCGCCACCGGCTGGCGGAGCTCGGATACACCCTGGACCAGGAGCAGTTCGAAAAGGTCTACGAGCGATTTCTGGTCGTGGCCGACAAAAAAAAGACGGTGGACACTCGCGACCTGGAGGCCATCATCGCCGACGAAGTGCAGACATTCTTCGAGCAGACCTACAGCCTGGAGCATGTCCAGGTCTCCTGCGGCGATCATAGCGTGCCTACGGCTACCGTCTGCATTCGCGGGCCCGATGGGCAGGAGTACTGCGACGCCGACCACGGCACCGGGCCCGTCGACGCCGTCTACCGGGCCATCAACCGCGTCATTGGTGAGCCCAATGAGCTGATCGAGTTCTCTGTGCAAGCGGTGACCGAGGGCATAGATGCCGTCGGCCGGGTTACGATCCGCATCCAGGCCGAGGAGCCTGTTAAGGAGAATGGCTACGAGCAGCGCGTTTTCAGCGGGCGCGGGTCCGATAACGACATCATTGTCGCCAGCGCAAGGGCATATATGTTTGCCCTGAACCGGCTGATCGCCGCCCGTCATGAGGCATCAGCCAGGCCGACAAAGGCCCCTGCGCAGTGAGGGGGCACAAGGAGGAATCATGAATAGCAAGTTCCCGGAACCCCGTGGTTGGGCGCAAAGGTGGGATGGCAGCGCCCTCTTTCCGGCGCAATATGAGCAGTCTCAGGATGTGCCGGTGCCGCCGTCAGGTTGGGAGTCACAGTGGACGCAAGAAGCCATGCATGAGTTGGCTGTGCCCAGAAACGGCAACGGCAGCAATGGGCACATGCGACCTCGCAGTTGGGCGCTATACTGGGATGGCGATGCGCTGGCTGCAAGCGCGAATGGGCATGGGCCAGTTCCTGTACCGGCTTCAGAGCCCGGGGAAGTGGGTGCAGCCTGATGAGACTCACCATGGCCGAAAAGATCCTGGCCTCTCGCTCAGGCCAGGAGACTGTGCGCGCCGGACAGTTTATCGAAGCTGAGGTGGACATCGTGCTCGGCAACGACATCACAGCGCCGATCGCCATGCGCGAGTTTGCCAAGCTCGGTGGCGATGGTGGTGGCCTCCGCGTGTTCGATCCTGAGCGCGTGGTGCTTGTGGCTGACCACTTTGCGCCCAACAAAGATATCAAGTCGGCGGAGCAGTGTGCCGCCATGCGCCGATTTGCCCGGGAGCAGAACCTGCCCCACTATTACGACGTGGGATCCATGGGCATCGAGCATGTGCTGCTGCCCGAGGAAGGCCTGGTAGTTCCCGGCGATGTCGTGGTGGGTGCCGACTCGCACACCTGCACCTATGGCGCGCTTGGCGCCTTTGCCACCGGTGTGGGCAGCACCGATATGGCGGTTGCCATGGCCACCGGCCGCCTCTGGATGCGCGTCCCCGAGACGGTCCGCATCGTATACAGCGGGCAGTTGCAGCCCTGGGTGGGCGGGAAAGATCTGATCCTGCACACCATCGGCCAGATCGGCGTGGCGGGGGCGCGCTATATGGCCATCGAGTTTGCCGGGCCAGCCATGAGTGCGCTTTCGATGGAGGGACGGCTCACGATGGCCAATATGGCCATCGAAGCTGGGGCAAAGGTCGGCCTCTTTGCAGTCGATGACACGACACGGGCCTACGTAGAGGGCCGCGCGGTACGCCCCTATAGCAGCCATCGGGCCGACCCTGACGCGTCGTACGCGAGCCTGATCGAGATCGACGCCGGCCAGATCGAGCCTCAGGTTGCCTTTCCGCACCTGCCTGAAAACAGCCGTGCAGTGGGCCAGGCCGGCAACGTGCCCATCGACCAGGCCATCATCGGCTCCTGCACCAACGGCCGGCTGGAGGATCTACGGGTGGCAGCAGAGTTGCTTCGCGGTCGCCAAGTGCACGCTGGCGTGCGCTGCATCGTCATCCCCGGAAGCCAGCGCGTATACCTTGACGCCCTGCGCGAAGGGCTGCTGGAGGTCTTTGTCGAGGCCGGCGCCGCAGTCAGCACACCGACCTGTGGTCCCTGTCTGGGTGGGCATATGGGCGTGCTGGCGGCTGGCGAGCGGGCAGTGAGCACGACCAATCGCAATTTCCGCGGGCGCATGGGTCACCCCGAGAGCGAGGTCTATCTCGCCAGCCCGGCGGTGG
>JASFLR010000574.1:0-3172 GCA_050117995.1 Anaerolineae bacterium | reverse complement strand
CTGGTGGTTGATCAACCCACTCCGCTTTAGCGCTGCCTTCAGCAGCTTCATCTGGCCCGCCCTGGGCATCATCTTTCTGCCGTGGACGACGCTGATGTACCTCATCGTCTGGTCGCCGGTGACCGGTGTCTATGGCCTCGACTGGCTGTGGCTCGTGCTCGCTGTCCTGGCCGACCTGGGCACGTACGCCGGTGGTGGCTATGGCAACCGGGACCGGATCCCGGGGTACGCCGGCTAGTCGAATCCGGCGATAGTAACTAAAGACCACAGTAAGGTAAGGAGGAACCAATGACTGAAGAAGACAAAGATCGAATGGGCTTGGAGGAAGAGGCGCCTCAGCAGGAGGCGGATCTGCAAGAGCCCGCATCGGCAGTGGCAGAGGAGGGTATCTCTGCCGAGCATCCGGTTGAGGCTGAGGAGGGAGTCTCCACAGAGCAGCCGGCTGAGGAAACGAAGAAGCGCTGGCCGGTGGCAGCGACGATCATCGCCGCCATCTTGGCCCTCTTTACCGTCATCATCTGCGTCGCAGCGGGGGTGGCTCTCCTTTCCAGGGATGGGGAGGAATCATCTGTGTCAACGGTCGTGCCCGCGCCGACCGCGGCACCGGGACAGTCCATGATCGCCATCACCGAGCCGGATCAGGGCCAGGCGGTGGAGATCGACCAGCCGATCCGGGTGCAAGGCAAGGGAGTGGGCCTGCCGGAGGGCAACGTGGTCGTCGAGATAGTGGACGGGCAGGGCAATGTGCTGGCCCAGGAACCGACGACGATGCAGGGGCAAGATGTGGGAACCGGCGGGGAGGGCACCTGGTCGACGGAGGTGACGATCGAGGTAGAACCGGGCACCGCGGGAACGATCCGGGCCTATTCGACCTCTCCCAAAGACGGCAGCGTCATCGCCGAGGATGTGGTCGAGGTGAGCCTCGGTCGCACCGCAGCCCGGCAGCGATACATCCGCATCGACGAACCCAGCCCGGGTGCGATGCTGGACGTGAGCAAGCCGGTCCAGGTCAGTGGCATGGGCGGCGCCCTGACGGAGGGCAACGTCGTCGTGGAGGCCCTGGATTCGCAGGGCAACTTGTTGGCGCAGGTGCCGACGACGCTACAAGGATCAGACGTGGCGGCCGGCGGCGAGGGTACCTGGTCAACCGAGCTGACCATCGAAGTTGAGCCGGGTACGGCGGGCAGGATCCGGGCCTATCATCCTTCGCCCCTCGACGGCAGTATCGTCGCTGAGGATAGCGTGGAGGTAAGCCTGGGCCAGACCCCTGCGGTGGAATCGTATATCAAAATCGACGAACCTCAGCAGGGTGCCGCTCTCGAGGTAGATAGAGTGATCCAGGTCAGCGGGACAGGGGCCGGCCTGCCTGAGGGCAACGTAGTCGTGGTCGCTGTTGACGAGAACGGGGATGTGCTGGACGAGCAACCCGCAACCCTTCGGGGAGCGGATGTGGGGGCCGGTGGCGAAGGCACCTGGTCGGTGGAGCTGTCGGTGCCGGCGTCGGGCCAGGTCCCGGGGTATATCGCTGCTTTCGCGGCGTCGCCACAGCAGCGGGACCTGATCGCCTCCGACCACGTGGAGGTAGTGTTCTACGGGAACTATGCACTGGAAGGTGTCACCTGGCTGCTGGACAAGACGGTGACCGGCAGCGAGATCACGGCCGAGTTCACAGCCGCGACCGCGACCGAAGAGGCGTTGGTGGAAGGTTCGGCCGGCTGCAACACCTACCGGGGCACCTACGTGGTGAGAACCCGAGCCGTGGGCAGGAACACGATGGAGATCGGCCCGCTGGCCACGACGAGGATGGCGTGCGACCAGTCGCTGATGGACCAGGAGGCGCTCTACCTGGCTGCCTTGGAGGCGGCCACCGGCTATAGAATCGAGGGCTTTACGCTGACGATCACCTATCCCGGCGGCGAATTGCTATTCTACGACAAGGACGGGCCGCGGCCGCGCCCCTAGCTGAACTGGACGTGCAGACCTGGCCCGGAAGCGAGAGCAGGTCCGGGCCGGGCTCTGCCTCTGAGACGAGGAGCAAAAGACAATGCCGCTGCCAGCCGGACCACACAGCGAGGTGCCTACGCAGGCCCTGCTATGTGAGATAAGCGTGAGGTGAATTATGCTCTCTCCTCTGATCGCGGACAATGATTTCGGCCACCGCATGATGGTCTGGATCGAGGGCGCTGCCACGGCCATCGAAATCCTGGCCGTGGTGATCATCATCTTGGTTGTCTTTTACTCGGTGGGCCGCTACTTGTTCGAGGCTGTCCTGCGCCCCAAGGGCGAGGACATGTACAGGGAGCTCAAGGCGCGGCTGGGGAGGACCCTGCTGCTCGGCCTCGAAATCCTGGTGGCAGCCGACATCGTGCGCACCGTGGCCCTGGAAGCGACTCTGGAGAGTGTCGTCGTGTTGGCCTTGCTGGTCCTCATCCGCACCTTCCTGAGTTGGGCGTTAGAGGTCGAGATAGAGGGCCGCTGGCCCTGGCAGCGAAAGCAGAAAGGATAGAAGATATGCAAGATCGTTCGTTCGAGGATCAATTGACGATTCATCTCGAGTCAGCCGAGGTGTCGGCGGCGCCGGGTAGCAGCGTAGTCATCCCCGTCGCCATACACAATCACGGCCCGGAAGATGGGTTCTTTGAGCTAGCAGTGACGGGCATCCCCAGCACCTGGCTGTCGGTACCCGCGCCGGTGGTACGCCTGGCAGCGGGCGAGCAGCGTCAGGTCTCGCTGACCATCCAGCCACCGTTGCCACCGGTGGGCAGGGCCGGGCGTCACCAGATGGTGATCCGGGCCTCCAGTCAAGAAAGGCCCGCAGTGGCAGCCGAGGCGACGTGTATGCTGACTGTGGCTGCCCTGGAAGCGCCAGGTCGCATCGGCATGCTGCTAGCCGCGACCGAGTTCCCGGTGGCGCCGGGGGAGAGCGTGTCCATTCCGCTTGTCCTGTTCAACCAGGGCCTGGAGAGGGACGTTGTCAGCCTGTCGGTGGAGGGGATCCCCAGCAGTTGGGTTTCGGCCTCAGCGGCATCAACGGCCCTTTTGCCCGGGCAGCAACAGGAGGTGACGCTGAAGATACAGCCGCCCCGCTCTGGCGAGGGCGGTGCCGGGCGGCACCCCTTCCGCATCCTGGCCGCCAGCCAGGCAGCACCGGGGCAGGTGACCACGGCGAAGT
>JASFLR010000573.1:0-3176 GCA_050117995.1 Anaerolineae bacterium | reverse complement strand
TGGAGACTGCGCCTCTCGCGAGCGAGAGGCTGGCGCCCAAAGGCGGGGCGCCTCGCAGTGACAGGATCTGTGTCATTAGTCGTTGGCAGGAGATTTGGCACGAGTTACCCGGTCATCTTTGCGCATGTAGCCGCGGGCCTGGTGGGCCTGCTGCGGGACGACGTCACCCACCAGATCACAAGCCACGCCGACCGGCCCATCTTTGCGCCTTGGTCTCAAGCGGCTGGATTGCGATAAGGAGGTACTGAGCCTTGGAACCGTGGTTGTTCAACATGGATTTTGCGTTGTGGCAAAAGTTCGCCCTGGCGGCGCTCATCGGGCTCATGGTTGGCCTGGAGCGGGAGCATTCGCACCAGCAGAGTGAGACCTCTCATTTCGCTGGCATCCGCACTTTCCCGCTCATGGCGTTGTTGGGATGCACGGCGGCACTTCTGTCAGGCGAAGGACAGCCCTGGCTGTTCGCCGTCGGCTTTGCCGGCCTGGCCGTGCTGGTTTTGATCGTGTACGCTTTCTCGGCGCGAGACGGCGATCTGGGTGTCACCACGGAGGTCGTGGTTCTACTCGTTTACCTGATCGGGGGTCTGATCTACTGGGATCAGATCTGGTTGGCCGTCGCACTGGGGGTGATTGTCACCGCCCTGCTTGCCGCACGTCCTGCTCTGCATGGCCTAGTCGCACGCATCGAGCGGGAGGACATCTATGCCGCGCTCAAATTCGTCGTGGTCAGCGCCGTCGTGCTGCCCTTGCTGCCCAATCAGGCCTATGGGCCGTGGGAAGTCCTGAACCCCTTTCGCCTCTGGCTGATGGTGGTCTTTGTTTCGGCCATCGGCTTTACTGGATACGTCGCCATCAAGCTGTTGGGGCCTCAACGGGGCATTGGAGTCACCGGCCTTTTGGGCGGCCTGGTCTCCAGTACGGCCGTCACCCTGAATTTCTCCCAGCGCAGTCGCGATGCCACATCCCTCGGAAAGCAACTGGCTTTTGGCATCGTGCTTGCTTCGGTGACCATGTACCCAACGGTTCTCGTCCAGGCGCTGGTCTTCAACCGCAGCCTATTCGATGAGGTGTGGCTGCCCCTGCTCCTGCTCTCTGCTCTGGGTGCGGCTCTGTGCATCTTTCTCTGGCAGAGCGTGCAATCTCAGGAAAAAGAAGAGACAAAGCTAGCCAATCCCTTCCGCCTTTGGCCAGCCATCCAGTTCGGGATCCTCTTTGGGGTCATCCTGTTGATCACGCGAGCGGCACAGGACGTGCTCGGAGATGCAGGTGTGTATGTGACCAGTTTCCTGGCCGGCCTGACCGGCTTGGATGCGGTGACCCTGTCCCTGGCCCAACTGGCGGGCAGCGGTGTCTCGTACAGCGTTGCTGCTCAGGCCCTGCTCTTGGCCGTCACCGCTAATACACTCGCCAAGGCTGCGCTGACTTTATTCATTGGGGCGCGGTCGCTGCGCCGCTACACCTTGCCCAGCCTTGGTTTCCTGGCCCTCATCAGCCTGGTATGGGCAATCTGGATGTAAAATCACAAACGAGTCCATGGTCTGCAGGGCGTCTGAGCTGGGAAAACGCTCAGGTTCCTTGTGCGAACTTGGACGAGGAGAATGAATGATATGGAGATCCTACGAGATTTGATAGAATGGACCACGAGCTGGGCAACGACACCCTATGGAGGTGTGGCGCTATTTGCTATTGCCTTTGCCGAGTCATCTTTCTTTCCGGTGCCACCCGATGTACTGCTGATCCCTCTGGCACTGGCCAAGACCTCCTGGGCACTTCTCTTTGCTGCCGTGGCCACGCTCGGCTCGCTGGCAGGTGGTATTCTGGGCTACTTTATTGGCGACAAGGGAGGCCGCCCGCTTCTGAAGCGTTTCTTCAAGCCGGAAAAAGTTGCCCTGGTGCAAGACTACTACCGGCGCTACGATGTATGGGCGGTTGGCATCGCTGGATTCACACCCATTCCCTACAAGCTCTTCTCTATCTCGGCGGGAGCCTTTGGGTTGGACCTGAAGCGTTTTGTGCTAGCCTCTATTGTGGGGCGGGGAGGGCGCTTCTTCCTCGTGGGGTCGGCCATTCTGGTCTTTGGCGAGTCTGTCAAGGCATTTCTCGACGAATACTTTGACTTTGCGGTGATCGCCTTTGCCCTTCTCTTCATCGGTGGATTCTATGCCATTAATGTGCTTGCTCGACGAGGAGCGCGCCGGAAAAGTGCCGTGCCTGTCTCATCGGACAGTGAACACATGCTTGCTTCCGTGACGGAAGACTAGATCCGCCTGGATAGGTGTTCATCGGGTGGCGGGCGGTGGAAGATAGGCGCTCTACCGTGCCGCATATAGAAAGAAGGGCAGTCCCTGTCCGAGTCACTCGGGACTGCCCTTGACCACAAACTGCTTCCCTACTTCTGTCAGATAGCGTTCTGCTAGTCAGCCTTTGCACGAGCAGGATCGTATCCCTCGGCCCTGCTCAGGTCCACAGCCACCTTGGTGATCAGCACGCCGTAAATCACCTTGGCCACAATGTCGGCCGCTGTGAAGAGAAACTGCCGTGCCACAACCCCGCCTGCAGTGGCCGAAATGGCCGGTATAATGTAGGCGATGGGGTAGAAGGTCCAGACGATGACAAAGACCCAGCGAATGATCTTGAGCATGCTTGCAGCAGACTCGGGCATGCGAGGCAGGGCCTTGCCGATTTCGGTCCAGGTGAGATAGAGCAGCACCAGGTAGAAGATCGTGCTCAGCGCGCCCCATATCCACAGGGCGGTAATATTCGTTGCCTCACTGAACTGCCCGATATACCCCAGCACGATCATGGCCACGCCGGAACCGACAAAGAGGATGCCGAGACGCCGGGCGCCAGCCGCAGCCAGACCCAGCACGACGACCAGTTGCAGCAGCAGTAGCGGCACGTCGATGAGCCAGTTCAGATAGCGAAAGCCGTTCGAAAAGATGCCCTCGCCGCGCTCAAAGACGCCGTTCTGGTACACAAAGGTGCTCTGCCAGCTCATCGATTGGGCGAGCAAGAGCAAAAAGGCGGACACCATAACGATGGCGCCAAGCACAGAAGCGATTCGATAGCGCGGCGCTACATCACGCATTGTCGTAAGAAAGTAGACCAGGCCGGCGGCCTGCGCAGCAAAACCCAGGACCAAAATATGGGCCACCAGCTGCCATTCTACAGGGCTGTAA
>JASFLR010000572.1:0-3184 GCA_050117995.1 Anaerolineae bacterium | reverse complement strand
GACCGGTGACGTGACCTGCCCGCCAGCGCTGTCCCAATACAGATCGCTCATGTAGGCCGGCGCATACCCGGACGATTCAAAGAAGCGAACGCTGGCCTCGAACATATCCAGCCCCTTGCCCTCGCCACGCGCATAGGCGCTGCGTAGAAATGGCGACAGGCGCCTGCGCATGGATGCCGGAACCAAGTCAACCAGGTGAAAGAGATAGACGAGCGGAGCGGGCATGCCGAATAGCCTGAACAGCAAGCGGTAGGTGGGCCAGCCCAGCAGCCGCATGTAGCTGGTGGCTACCGGCAGGCGGACTCCAGGAACGACACCCATGGGCAGTTCTACCAGCGAAAAACCAGGATGGGTGTATGGTTTGGTCGACTCTCGCAGATTGCTGTAGACGCCCAGGCGAAAGGAGGGGACTATACTGGAATCGTACTTGATCCCTGCCTTGACCAGGGTTTCGAACAGCAGCGGCGAGGTGACGCCCCCGGGAGAGCGGTACCCCAGCGGTGTCCTGCCGAAAAGGCTGTGGTAGGCGACAAGGCCATTCTCGATCTCGGCGACGAAATCGGGATTGCGCATGGTGTGGCTGTACCCGTGGAGCTCGATCTCTGCCCCCATGTCCTCAAAGAGGTGGACTGCATCTCTGTGCTGCGCCATGACGAGGCCCGTGGCAAAAACCGTGAGCTTGAGATCGTGCCTGCGCACAATCGTCGCCAGACGGTCCAGCGCCTGCCGATTGGCCAGCGTCTCGTAAGCCTCAGTCGGAGCGACGCCGGCATAGTCGTGTTCCAGATCGAGGGTGTAACAGACAACCCTGTCGCGGTTCATCTCTACCACCACACGGCAAGCAGCGCGAATCGATGAAACAGGAAGAAGAGTGGATCGAAAACGAGCCTGGCCAACAGGGTCATGGCTCCCGTGCCCGTCTGCTCATAGGCCAGGCGATGGGTCATGAGAGTGAGCAGGTCACGATCCCGCGCCCGCCGTGAGCGCTGCACCCGGCGCCTCTTTTCCATGATGCTCGGCCAATGGGTGACGATCCACCAACAGGCATCGAGCTTGTTGCGCAGGTGTCTCTTTTCTCTCAACAGCACGAATCCCCAGGTCACCACTTCCGCCAGGATTTGGGCAGGAGACATCAACAATAGGGTGGGCCAGCGCAGGGTCTTTAGCAGCATAAGATAGCGGTTGCGCTCCTGGTAGAAGGTCTTGCGCGGACCAAAGCTCAATGCGTAGTCGTGGTAGACGACCGAATCGGGCACGAGCACGATCCGAAATCCGGCAAGCCGGGTGCGGAACGAAAGATCCGTGTCCTCTACGTACATGAAAAAGTCGCCGTCAAACCCGCCCACCGATTCAAAGACGTCCTTACGTGAGGCAAACGCGGCCCCCGATATCGCGGCCAAGTCCTCCCCCTCTGAAAAGAGCTCATGATCCATCCCCATACCCCGGCCCAGGGCCAGCCCGCTGCAGTGCACTTCGTTGCCGCATCCACTCACTTTGCCGGGATTATCCATCTGGAGGATCTTTGATGTCGCAAGCCCGATCCCGGGGTCGCTTTCCAGCGTAGAGATCAGGGCGTCCAGCCAGCCGGGCTCCACGGTGGTATCGGGGTTGAGGAAGGCGAGGTACTCACCCCGGGCCTGTGCCGCGCCCAGGTTGTTGCCCGCCCCAAAACCCAAGTTCGACTCACTGCGGATCAGGCGCACCTGGGGGTAGTGAGCAGCCACATACTCGGCGCTCCCGTCACTGGAGGCATTGTCCACGAGGATCAGCTCATAGTCCGAATCCCGATCCTCCTGCAAGGACTGCAGGCACCGGTCGACGTCCTCCCGCCCGTTGTAGTTGACGATGATCAGACTTGCCTTTGGCTTGGTGTCCAGCATCCCCTTCCGCCGCAGAGCCCTAGGTGAGACGAAGAGAACCAGCCTGGATGATTCCCGTCATCACAGCCTGGGCTGACGCTTGGCCAGCAACTCGAGCAAAAGACCCCGGATGGAGTGGAGTATGACTCCTGTGGTCAGGGTCACTGCGCCCAAAATGGTGAGCAGCACGCTGATCATCGCATAGCCGACCGCCAGATCACCATAACGCCGGTACAGCTCCACCACCCAGACACCCCAACCCAGCCCAGCCAACAGCACAATCGCGCCAGGCACGCCAAAGAAGAGCAGGGGCCGATACTGGCCCACGAGGCGCAGCACGCCGTTCAGCACCAGCAGCCCGTGCTGCACCACCGACCGCTTGGGCCTTTCTGCATAGTCGGCCGTGATGGGCGCCTCTACCACGCGCAGCCCCCGCTCGCGGGCCAGGAACTGCATCTCGGACTCGACTGAGAAACCGGCGGAGGAGAAGCTGAGCTCGTGCAATGCACGCCGGGACATGGCGCGGAATCCGCTCTGCGAATCGGTGGCACCGACGCCCGAGGTTGCCCGGGTCAGCAGGTTAAAGACCCGGTGCCCCCAGGCGCGGTGGCCCGGCACTCCGTTTTCGCGCCCGTTCAGGTACCGCGAACCGATCACCAGGTCCGCCTCACCTGCGAGGATGGGCGCCAGCAACACCGGCACCTCCTCCGGGAAGTGCTGCCCATCGGCGTCCAGCAGGACCAGGGCATCGGGGGACAACTCGCGGGCCTTGCAAAAACCGGTGTTCAATGCCATGCCCTTGCCCTGATTGCGCTCATGCCGGATCACAGTAGCGCCGGCCGCCTCGGCGATCTGGGCGGTGGCGTCGGTCGAGCCATCATCGACGACCACGACCACACCAGCATGAGTCCGGGCCCTCAGCACCACGCTACCGATGAAGCGTTCTTCGTTGTGGGCAGGGATGATGGCTACAACTCGCTGCTCCGGCGCCTGCACTCCTGTGTCCTCCTTAGCAGTCATTCTGCTCCTCCCGTGACACTCCTTCCAAGCTCACACCTGGGCCAAGGCCATCGTCACATGTGTCGTGGACGACCACGCGCTTTCAAGTCCCACAGCGGCGAAATGCCACCGCTATTCCAAACTGCTGCGCATTAGAGGCTGGTGCAGGCCACGTAGCAAGGCCCGGGCCACCCGGAGCGGATGTACCAGGCGGTACAAGCGTGCTCGCCACTTGCCTTCGAGGCCGTAGCGCACCGTCAACCACTCCAGACTGGGGAAAAGGATCCGGCGCACCATACCCAGTGCATCCCGCGGGCGGCCCATCA
>JASFLR010000571.1:0-3184 GCA_050117995.1 Anaerolineae bacterium | reverse complement strand
TTGGGCCTAAAGCCCCGCGAGCTGCAAGTACACTATCAGGACACCTTTGGCGACGTGAGGGAAGTGTACCGTGTCAAGGAGAATGTGCTGGCGCGCCTGCGCCGCGATGCCGAACTCGCGGAAATTCTTGGGCCTTATGCCTGAAAAAACAGTGCTTTCTCGTTCATATCTACGAGAGGCACTACGAGAGGCAAATCGATGACTTGTAACTCACCACCGGAATTGGATGATAGAATTTTGCTCAGCTACCTCGATGGCGAGGCCGATCAAGAAGTGGCAGCCCATCTGGAGCAATGCCCACACTGTCGCCAGAGAGCGCAGCGGCTGGGGAGGCTGGAGGAGCGTATGAGGGTCAGGATGTACCGAATCGCGTGTCCCACCCCACTGGAATTGGGCGAGTACCATCTGGGCCTGTTGGCAGACACGGAGGCCAGAGGGATAGCCCGGCACCTGAAAGATTGCCCCCATTGCAGCCGCGAAGTGAGCCAGTTGAAAACTTATTTGGGAGACCTATCTTCGGACCTGGAGTTCAGCTTCGCTGAACGGATCAAGGTGCTGGTAGCCAATCTTGTGCGCGCCGGTGACCGGGCTGACCCGCTGGGTGCGCCAGCGCTGGCACCAGCCTTTGCCGGTCTCCGTGGCAAAGAGACTGGCCCCCGCCTCTATCAGGCGGGCGAAGCTCAGGTTGCCATCGAGATCCAGGATGATGCCACCCGTGGCGATCGAAAGACCCTGCTGGCCTTGGTCACCGGGGTGGATACCAGCGAGCTGGTGGCCCATCTCTGGCTGGCCGATCGACGCGTGGGCCAGGTTCCAGTGGACGAACTGGGCAACCTCGTCGTTCCTGACCTGGCGCCTGGCAGCTATGAGCTGATCCTCAGCGGGCCCGAAGTGGAGGTGCACATCCGCGACCTCGACGTAGGAGCTGGCTGAAGATGGCTTCGCCCCGATCAGAGATCTTGACCTGCCATGATCTGATCGAGCAGGCGTTAGAGTTATCAGACCTGGAAGCGCAAAAGTGCTTATTCCAGGACTACTTCCCCTTACTGGACGATGAATGCGCCGAGGGACTAAAGGCGCAGGCCGACCAGTCTCTGCGTTCCGATATTCAGCGCTGCCGCGAAACTGCTCAATTACTCCTCGTCCAGGCCGAAGTGAACGGCAATTCGCTTCACCGCGCGCTGGGCTTGCTTGCCGAAGCCAATGCCCTCTCCATCGGGTTGGGTGAGTATCAGCGGGGGGTTGAGCTTTACGACGAAGCTGCCGCCATCTACGAGGCCCACGGGGAGCCCGTTCGGCAGGCCCGCTCACAAATCGGCAAGATCTACGCATTGGGTCACCTAGGCCGTTACCAAGAAGCACAGGAGGCTGGTGAATGGGCCAGCCAGATCTTGGAGGACCACGCCCGGTGGGAGCCACTTGCCAGCCTGACCCTGAATCTGGGCATCCTCCACGGGCGGCTGGGGGAGGATGCTAAGTCACTGGCCTATTTCGATCGTGCCCGGGAGCTGTACGTCCAATTGGGGAAAGAGCGTGAGCCGCTGCTCTCCTGGATCGACCAGGACCGTGCCATCGCCTTGCGCAATCTGGGTCGCTTCGAGGAGTCGATAGCCGCCAACCAGGGTGCCTGGCAATTGATGACCGAGTCGGGCCAGACGGTGGAGGCTGCCCGTCCCCAACAGGCGCTAGCCATCACCTACTTCGTTCTCGGCCGTTACAATGAGGCCATGGTGCATCTGGACCAGGCACGTAAGGTCTTCTTGGAGGATGGGCGCCAGCGCGATGCCATTCTCGTGGAGCTCTACATCACCGACTGCTTGTTGCAACTGCGCCGCTTTCCCGATGTCTTGGACAAGTGTCGCCAGATTCGGGAAGGCTTCACCGAGCTGGGTACGCGGTTCGAGGTAGCCCAGGCACTACTGAACGAGGCGGTTGCCTATGCAGGCCTGACCCGTACCAGCGAAGCGATCGACTCCCTGGTCGAGGCTAGGCAGATGTTCGTCGCAGAGGGCAACCGTCTCTGGGTTGCTTGCACTGATCTGGAGATGGCGCTCCTGTACTTGCAGCAGAGCCGGTTCAGCGAGAGCTTTGAAATTGCCCATGCCTGTGCGCGTACATTCCGGTCACAGGAATTGCCTGTTCGGCAAGCGCGGGCACACTTGATTGCTGCCCGCGCTGCATTTAGCCTCAGCCAGTACGATCAGGCCAGGCAGCGCGTCGAGAGGACATTGGACTTGGCCGAAAGCCGGGATATTCCCTCGCTGACTTACCAGGCATACCATTTGCTGGGTGCTTTGGCCGTCGCGGAAGGCGATCTAGAGCAGGGATTGGCGGAATACGACCGAGCTATCTGCGAGGTGGAGCGGCTGCGCGGCAGGCTCATGGTGGAGTTCCGCGTCGGGTTCGTAGGCGACAAGCAGGACATTTACGAGGATATGGTTGACCTCTGCCTGCAATTGGACCGGCCGAGGCTGGCGCTCGAGTATGCTGAACGGGCCAAATCACGTGCCCTGCTTGACCTGCTGGCCTACCGGCTCGATCTTGGAGTGCGAGCCAAGTCGGAGACGGACCGCCCCCTGGTCGAAGATCTGGTGCGCCTCAGGGCCGAGCGGGACCGTCTGTATCGCCGCTGGGAGGGAGGTGAGGAGCCGGGCGAAGAGAGCAGAGCCGACCCCGATCAGAGTCGGCAGCAGGCATACGGCGCTGTCTTGGCTCTGGAGAAGCAGATCACCGAAACTTGGCATCAGTTGTTGGTCCGAAATGCGGACTATGCCCGCGACGCGTCTCTCTGGCAGGTACGCACCGAGCCGGTCCAGCCCTATCTGGATCCGGACACGGCGCTGGTGGAGTATTTCGTCTGCCACGGCCAGCTCGTGGCTTTTGTGGTCAGCGAAGAGCGGATCGATGCCTACCGCCTGGCGGGTGATACAGATCAGGTGCGACGTCTGATCCAGCTCCTGTGGCTCAACCTGCGAGCTGTGCCCAGTGGCAACATCATGCAGACGGCACACCGGGCGGCAAATGCTCAGGGGGTGTTACTTCGCCTGTACGATCACCTCTTTGCGCCGCTCAGTGATGCGCTGCGCTTCTATCCCAAACTGATCGTCGTGCCACACGGTTCGCTGCACTATCTGCCCTTCCAGGCTTTGTATGATGGAACCGCGTTCCTATTGGAGCGGCATGA
>JASFLR010000570.1:0-3198 GCA_050117995.1 Anaerolineae bacterium | reverse complement strand
GATTCGAGCGCCTTGCAGAGCATGTTTGTGCAAAGAGCCAATGCACACATCGGCGATACCGACAAATCCAGGGTGGGTATCCTGTTGGTGGGCCATGGACAACCTGACGAGTGGGACGTAGAGTGGGCGACTGAGACTGAGCAGGAGATTGGCTTTCGCCAGGATGTACTCAAACTCCTGGAGGAAGATGGCTACAGCCAGGAGAACCTTAGCCTGGCCTGGATGGAGTTCAAGGAGCCCAAACCCGCCGCCAAGGTGGAGGAGTTTGTCGGGAGGGGCGTGGAGAAAGTGCTCTACTTCTCCGCGGCCATCAGCGCCGATGCCCTCCACAGCCAGTATGACGTACCTGCTCTGGTGAACGAGGCCAACGTGCCGGACAGCGTCTCTTTGATCAACTTGGGGGCGTGGAACGACGATCCCATCGTGATCCAGGCTATCAAAGAAAAGATCGACGCCCAGCTTGATGCGTTCGCCCAGAAAGAGTAGCTGTTTCAGGGGTTGGAACGGAGAGTGGGCTGAAGGATGAATCCACCTCTTGCTATCGCGGCAGCCATCAGTGGCTACCTGATTGGTTCGATCTCCTTCTCGCAGCTGATGTTGCGTCTGCTCGGTGGCGGCAAGGAGCTGTCGACCATCGAGCACCGCATCACAGGGAGTGATGCGGTGTTTCAGTCCAGCTCTACGGGCGCCACAGCAGTCCGTTTCCAGTTTGGTGCCAGATACGGCTGCCTGGTGGCCATTCTCGATCTGCTCAAGGCGCTGGTCCCGGCGCTAGTCCTGAGGCTCTGGCAGCCAGATGCCGCTTACTATCTGATCGCCGCTAGCACGGCGATAGTGGGGCACAATTATCCCGTGTTCCACTGCTTCAAGGGCGGTCGCGGCCTGGCCAGCGTGTACGGTGGGCTTCTTGTGCTGGACTGGGTCGGTGTTCTGGTCACCAGCCTTGGCGGCATCCTGCTGGGTGGTCTGCTTGGGCAGGTGCTCATGATGCGTTGGTTGGGACTGATGCTCATGATCCCGTGGATCTGGTTCCGAACCCACGATGTGATGAAACTTGCCTACGTGCTGGTCGCCAGCGCGCTGTTCTGGATTGCCATGATCCCTGAGCTGAGGGAGTACTTTCGGCTACGTAGAGAGGGTCTGTTGCCGGACGAGGAGGAAGTTGCTGATTTCATGGGGATGGGAAGCGCATACCGCGCCATCCAGCGGTACAGTCCGGTCAGACTGATACAGCGGAGGGCCAACAGCCCTGAGTAACAGTGTGACGATGCCGCATCGTCGAGTTACCTGGACTGGCGGAAAGCGTCTCTTTGATTGGCTTGGGCGCGTGGAACGATGATCCCATTGTGATCCAGGCTATCAAAGAAAAGATCGACGCGCAGTTGGAGGAGCTTGAGACAACCTCACCAACCTTGCGTGAATAAGCAGTGGATGCCGGATAGAGAAGGAAGAATATGAGTGTACCTGTTGCGCTCCTCGCTAGCCTGACGGGATATCTGGCGGGTTCTGTTTCCTTCGCGCGCCTGATATCCAGGCAGTTTGCTCCGCAGCAAGACATCACCAAGATCGTTGTCGAGGGAATGGATGGCGAGGGAAGATTCGAGTCCGATTCCGTCAGCGCCACATCAGTGCGACTGCACCTGGGGCCCGGCTACGGGTGCCTGGTCGGCATCCTGGACATACTCAAGGCTACCATCCCGGCGCTGCTCTTCAAGCTGTGGATGCCGGACGCACCTTACTACCTCTTTGCTGCCGGAATGGCCGTTGTTGGCCACAACTGGCCGGTCTACTATCGCTTCCGCGGGGGCAGAGGCATATCGCCTAGCCTGGGGGGGATGTTGGTCGTCGATCCGCTGGGGTCGGTCGTCACGAATATCCTGGGCTTGGCCAGCGACCTGGTCATCAGGAACCCGATCCTCTCGTCCGGGGTCTGGCTGGGGCTCATGGTGCCCTGGATCTGGCTTGGCCCCCACGGCTGGCCTGAGCGGATCTATTCGGTAGTGGTGGCGAGTATCTACTCGGTATCTATGCTCCCTGAATGGCGACAGATGCTACACCTGAAACGGGCGGGAGAGCTGGAGAAACTACAACTCGCTACGGAAGTACGAGTCAGGAGCCGCCTGGATCAAGGGGTGGCACAACAGCGCTCGGTGGCAGACCTGCTTGGAGAGCTAGTATCCAGGCTGAGACGCAAAGACGACGAGCGATGAGCGGGCCAGGGCTCGTTACCTTTGCACCTAGAATGCATCTCGTTTCTCCCCTTTCATCTTCTGAACGTCGGAGATCATCTCGGCGGCCATGACGATGTATTGCTTGGCCATTGCTCTTCTGAATCGGTTCCGCGAGAGGAGCAGCTGGACTTGCTTCATCACTGGCTTTGGCCGCACATAGGTGCCGATCCAGAACCCACTGAACACGTCTTGCAGCTTCTCTGGAGGTATTGAGGACCGTATCACCGATTTGCCAAAGCCATAGTCATCCCAGTTGTAGCTGCTGATCAGGTCTTTTTCCTTCAACTCGATGAATTTATCAGTCCCTGGAAAGGGTACGGCCAGAGAGCCCACAACAAACGAGCAGTAGTCCGGGTAGAGATGTCTGGCGCATGCCCGAATAGCGTCCAGTGACTCCTCGGTGTCTTCAGGTACACCGAAGATGAGATATACTGATACCATGATGTCGAGATCCTTCTCCAACGTCCGCATCATGGACTCGACAGAGCTGGCATCATACCCATGCTTGCCAAAGCGCTCTCGCCGCTCTGGATCAGGGGACTCGAGCCCAAAGACAATCTTGAAAAGCCCATTCCTTTTCATTCGCTCCCAGAGATCTCGATAACGCAGAAAGACATCCTCACGTGTTTCGTAATACCAATACAGCTTCTCTCCGCTCTTCTCGAGCTCATCCAGAAACCGCTCGAGTTGCTCACGTACAAGAAACGAGGCGTCATCTTGGAAGAAGAAGGTGTCATGGCCAAAGTGTTTTTTCGCCCACACCATCTCTTCCACGATCCTGGCAGGATCCCTTTGCCTCACACCCTGGTGCATTTTCCAGGTGATGCAGTAGGGACAATGATATGGACATCCACGCGATGACGATGTTGCCAGAAGTCTGTTGCCTACCCAGTGATATTTATCGACTGGGAACAGGTGCCAAGCCGGAAAGGGGATGGAATCGATATCTGCGATGGGCGGGCGGGCG